>NZ_JBSFGJ010000003.1:0-78970 GCF_053596515.1 Nonomuraea sp. NPDC001684 | reverse complement strand
TCTCGTTGGCGAACGCGCGCTCCTGCATGATCTTGCTGGCGCGCAGCTCGTCACGGCGGTGGACGACCGTCACCATGCGCCCGAACCGGGTCAGGAACGTCGCCTCCTCCATGGCGGTGTCGCCGCCGCCCACGACCACGATGTCCTTGTTGCGGAAGAAGAAGCCGTCGCAGGTGGCGCACCAGGACACGCCGTGGCCGGACAGGCGCTTCTCGTTCTCCAGGCCGAGCTCGCGGTAGCCCGAGCCCATGGCCAGGATCACCGACTTGGCGTAGTAGGTGTCGGTGTGGGTCTTGACGACCTTGGGGTTGGCCTCCAGGTCGACCTCGACCACGTCGTCGGCCACCAGCTCGGCGCCGAAGCGCTCGGCCTGCTTGCGCAGGTTGTCCATCAGGTCGGGGCCCATGATGCCGTCGGGGAAACCGGGGAAGTTCTCCACGTCGGTGGTGTTCATGAGCGCACCGCCCGCCGTCACGGAGCCCTCGAAGACCAGCGGCTTGAGTTCGGCGCGCGCGGAGTAGACGGCCGCGGTGTAGCCCGCAGGGCCCGACCCAATGATGATCACGTTACGAACGTCGCTCAACGCTCCCACGCCTTCCTCGTCTGCTGTTTGCTTCGGGCTCAACAGATCCTAGGCCGCGCTGATTCCCGGCCCTGCCCGCGAAACGAAAGAGCCCGCCGAAGCGGGCTCTGACGTGGGCTTTCGATTACCAGCGGCCCAATGTGGGCTTGCGCAGGTTCTTGCAGTTGAACGGGTCGACGATGTCGATGCGCAGCTTCTTGGCGGCCTGGTCCTTCCAGGAGGCCACGATCAGCGCCTCCTGGCCGTTGTACTGGCCCTGGTCGACCGCGAACGTCTTCAGCTTCGAACGGGCGGCCACCTTGCCGACGCATCGGTCGACCCTGGCGGTGTCCGTGGGGCCTTCGAGGGCCGGAGCGGCGCCGAAGTACCCGAGCAGCGGCTGGCGCAGCTCCCGGTCGCTGTAGTTGTAGTTGCTGTCGGTCAGCGCGTAGGCCCTCGCCCGCTGGTGGGGCTTCGACGGCGTCGCGGGCTGCGCCACCGTGGGCCCGGACGAACCGCCCGGTCCGTCCCCGCCGGCCAGCAACCCGCCCGAGACCGCCAGCGTGCCGACCACCACCGCGGCCGCCGCCGACGCCGCCACGGCGGGCATGGCCCACCTGCGCCGCCGTACCGACCTGGTCCGGGCCGGGACGATCGTGCCGTCGTCGGAGACCACCCCGAGACGTACCGGCTCGGGCGTCTCCGCCGCCGGCTGCTCCCACGGGGAGTCCCGCATGAGCCTGTCCCAGTCCGGTGCCTCCACGAGGTCGACGCCCCCGCGGCGGGACTCCGCCTCGGCGGCCAGCGCCTTGTCGATGCGCAGTGCGACGCCCATCGGCATGGCCGGTGTTGGGGTCGCCGCGAGCACCTCGCGAACCGCCGCCAGGTCTGCCAGCAGCTCCCCACAGGGGTCGCAGACCGCGAGATGCTCGCGGACCCGGCGTGCCGTCGCGGCGTCCAAGAGGTCCTCTGCCAGCTCGGCCAGGACCTCAAGATCGTAGTGCGTATCACCCGTCACGAAGTTCTGCTCCCTTCGCGGATGAGACGCGATTGAGGTCCGAACGGTTCCGCAGATGCGAAAGAATTGGGGCAAGTTTCGCGCGCCCCCGCGCGCATCTGCTCTTCACGGTGCCGCTGGGCACCTGAAGCACCTGAGCTGCGTCTTCGACGGAATACCCCATCATGTCCACGAGCACGAGAGCCGCCCGCTGGTCGGCGGGCAGCAGTTTCAGAGCGGCCGAAACCTCCATCGAGACCTCGCGCTCGACGGTCTGGTCGGGGAGCGGGCTGTCCCGCTCGGCGGCCTCGATCAGTTCGTCGTCGGCCACCGGACGGACGGACTTGCGCCGCATCCGGTCGAGGCAGGCGTTGACGACGATGCGGTGGAGCCAGGTGGTGACGGCCGCCTCACCTCGGAACGAGGCGGCCTTGCGATATGCGGAGACGAACGCGTCCTGAACGGCGTCCGCCGCCTCGTCAGGGTCACCGAGAGTACGCAGCGCCACCGCCCACATGCGGTCACGGTGCCTTTTGACGATCTCGCTGAACGCGTGTGGATCCCCGTTGATGTGCGCGGTGAGCAGCTCGGCGTCTGTGATCGCCGGCCGCTCCGCTGGTGAGGGTGTCTCGGGTGGGGAGTTCACAAGAGAGATTCCTGATTTATGCCGATCCGGGAGAATGCACCACTACTTCATAGATGGTGCCACGAAACTGGCCCGCATCTGCCGGAACGCGCGTAAACCAGATCAAAACGTACCGACCGCTTGCCGGGTCGTCGGGGGTCAGGGTGGTCTTGCCCGAGGCGCTCTTCTCGGTCGCCACGGTCTTGAGCGAGCCGAGCTCGGGGGAGTCGCCGACCTTCAGCTCGACGCTCGCGCCGCCGGCCTTGCCCAGCGTAGCCACCACGTCGCTGATCTGCATGGACTTGCCCATGTCGAGCAGCAGGCCGACGCCCTTCTTGAGGTTTCCCAGCTCGGCGTTGCCGTAGCTCTGGGTCGTCCAGGCCGTGCTGGGCTTGCCGTCGATGGCCAGCTCGGCGATGTCGGACTTCTCGTCGCCGTCGTCGCCGAGCGGGTCGAAGCCCTTGGCCTTGTCGGGCTTGACGGCCTGGGCCGAGGCCGAGGCGGAGGACTTGCCGGTGGTCGGGCTGACCGACGCCTCGGGGGTGGCGGGGCTGCCGAGGCTGCGGCCGATCGTCCAGGCGCCGACGCCCACGGCGGCGATGACCAGCAGCACCACCAGCGTCATCAGCACCCGGTTGAGCATGCTGCCGCCGCCCTGGCTGGGCGGCCGGCGCGGCACGGGCGGCGGTGGCGGCATGGTGCGCTGCTGCCGGTGGGCGACGTCGAGGCCCTCGGTGTGCGAGGCGGAGGCGACCGCCGGCGTCGAGGGGTAGGAGATGGCGATCGGCATGGGCCGGGCCACGTCGGCCAGCGCCTCGGCGACCTCGGACGGGCTCGACAGCGCACCCTGGCCCTTGCGTGACTCGGGAAGGCAGGCGCGGACCGTGACGGTGTCCAGGTAGTTGGGGACGCCGGCGGTGACCTGCCGCGGCGAGCAGAAGTGCCCGTCGATCATGGGAGCGGCGGGCAGGCCGCCCTCCTCCTCGTCGCCGGGCCAGTGGCCGGTCAGGCCGGCGTACAGCAGCCTGCCCAGCCCTTCGGCGTCGTCGAGAGCGGGCTGGTCGGTGGTGAGCCCGGACAGCGCGGCGTCGACGGCCACGCCGAGCACCTTGACCGTGTTGCCCGTCGTCCAGACCAGGTGGGACGGGCGCAGGCACAGGTGGTAGAGCTTGGCCTCGTGGGCGTGCGCCAGCGCCTCGGCGGCCTCGGCCACCAGACCGGCCGCGCGCTCGGGCTCCAGCGGGCCGGCGGCGAGCAGGTCGGTCAGCGTCTCGCCGGTGACCCACTCGCTGACCACGTAGGAGTGCTTGTCGTCCTCGCCGGCGTCGAACACCTGCGTCAGACGCGGGTCGGTGAGCCGGCTCGCGGCACGGGCGGCGGTGACGACCTCGTGCACGCGCGGGAAGTCCGGATCGAACGTGTGCACCGCCACCGGGCGCGCGAGGATCTCGTCGATCGCCTTCCACAGGGTCGCGCCGTCGGACTCGCTGACGCGGTCCTCCAGCCGGAAGCGCTCGGCCAGTCGGGTGCCGGGTTCCACGGCCGACGTGCTCACAGGCTCTCTCCGCTAGGCCGATCGGGCGTGCTCATGACTCGACTCACCTGCGTGGTGGTGTCCCACGTAGGCACGCTATGCCGGGTGGATCCGCCCACGCCCCTCCTGCTTCCATTCGCGCGTGTCGGGCACCATGGTAGTGCCGAGTCGATTCCGCCCGCGTTCTTTGCCAACGGGAAACTCGTCAGCCGTCGTGGTCAAGTCCGTCCATATGCCGGATTTCCCAATTACTACCGACCTACGCGTCTGGCGACCATACCAACGAGTGAGTTGACCTCCGCTATGCGCATCCTGTGGGCGACGGCGAGATAGAGCAACAGTCCCAGCCCACCACCCACGGCCAGGACAATCAGCGAGTTGACGAAACCGAGACCACCGAACAGCTGAGTGACCACCCAGACCGTGAGCAGCCCCAGCACGGCCGTGGGCAGCGAGGCCAGGTACATCCTGGTCAGCGCCGTGCCGATGGTCCAGCCGCCCAGGCCCTGGACGCGGCGGCTGGCCAGCGTCCAGGCCAGGACCGCGCCCAGCCCGTACGCGACGGCGTACGCCAGCGCCAGGCCCATCACCGCGTAGCGGGCGGGCAGCAGCACGAAGAAGATCACCATGAGCAGCGCGTTGACCGCGGTCGTGCCGGCCCCCACGAACACCGGAGTACGGGTGTCGCCGAAGCTGTAGAACACCCGCAGCAGGAGCTGGAACACCGCGAACGGCACCAACGCCAGGCCGTAGACCTGCAACACGTTCCCGATGTAGACGGCGTCGGCGACGCTGTTGGCGCCGTGGCCGTAGATCGGCACGGTGATCGCCGGGCCGAGCACCATCAGCAGCAGCGAGACCGGCACCATGAGCGAGCAGATGAGCCGCACGCTCGACCCGAACTCGCTGCGCACGTCGTCGAGCCGGCCCTCGCCCACCGCCCGGCTCATCCGGGGCAGCATCGCCGTGATCACCGACACGCCGATGATCCCGTACGGAAGCTGGAAGAGCTGGAACGCCAGCGTGTACGGGCTGATGCCGTGGCCGGCCACCTCGTTGCCCGCCGAGCTGGCCAGGTTGGTCGTCAGCATGAACCCGAGCTGGGTGACCACCACGTAGCCGATGGTCCAGACCCCGGCCCGGCCCATCTCGCCCAGCCGGGCGTTGCGCACGTCGAAGCGCGGCACGAACGAGAACCCCACCCGCTTGAGCGCGACGATCAGCACCACCGCCTGGGCGACGATGCCCGCCGTGGTGCCGAGACCGAGCAGCGCGAGGTCGCCGGTGGTGACCGCCTCGATGTCGGACCCGCTGCCGACCACGGCGTAGGCCACGAACACGCAGATGACGACCAGGTTGTTGAGCACCGGAGCCCACATGGGGGCGCCGTAGCGGTCGCGGGTGTTCAGGATGGCGCCGGCGACCGCGCCGATGCCGAAGAAGGCGAGCTGCGGCAGGATGAACCGGGCCAGCATGACCCCGGTCTCGAACTTGATGCTGCCGCGGTCCCAGTCGGTGTACAGGTCGATGAGCAGCGGCGCGCCGAGCACGGCCACCACGGCCACCACGACCAGCACGGCGGTGGCCAGCGTCAGCAGGCGCTGCTCGTAGGCCCGGCCGCCGTCGGCGTCGTGCTGCTGCGCCCGGACGATCATCGGCACCACGACGCTGCTCAGCACGCCGAGCAGCAGCAGGTCGAGAATGCTGTACGGGATCGCGTAGGCCGCGTTGTAGGAGTCGCCCAGCGCCGCGGTGCCGATGGCGTAGGCCAGCACCATCGTGCGGGCGAACCCGGTGACCCTGGACACCATCGTGCCCGCCGCCATGATGGCGCTGGCCCGCAGCATGCGGCTCATACGGTCTCACTCTCCCGGGATTTGCCCGCTCGCGCGAGCCGTCGCTCGGACCGGCGGCGCAGGATCCGCGTCACGACGGCGGCGAGCATCACCGTCAGCGCGGCGCCCACGATGACCAGGGCGATGCCGGTGTAGCCGGTGGTGCGGATGGTCAGTCGTTCCGGCTTGCCGTAGGGCAGGCCGTCGATCGTGCGCAGCTGCACGGTGACGGTGGCGTCGCCGCTGGTGGTGGCGGTCATCGTCACTTGGCGCGTGCCGCTCAGGTTGCCGTCGATGACCAGCGGCTCCGGCGGGAGCGGCTTGATCTGCAGCCGCCCGGGGTTGTTGGACTTGACGTCGATGTAGAGGGTGATCGGCTTGTCCAGCGAGTTCTTCACGCTGATGGGCACCACGCCGTTGCTGCCGGCGAGCGTGCGCGGTGCGTCGGTCACCTGGATCTTGTCGATGCGCTCGTCCACGGCCGTGCCGACGAGCTTGGTCACCGCGCGGCCGGCGCGGGTGTTGTTGCGCCAGGCCGAGGAGGTGAGCCTGAGCACCGCGGCGTCGAAGGCCGAGGGCGTCCTGGTGCCGGCGACCGAGGCGGTGACGGAGGCGGTGAGCTGCGCCTGCGTGGCGACCTCCTTGACGGGGGCCAGGTACTTGGCGCTCAGCTCCTCCTTGCGGTCCTGCTCGGTGTAGGTGAGCCCGGCCCGCGGCGTGGCCGTCTTGCTCGGCTTGATCGAGTCGAGCTTGGTCAGTGAGAGCCACGGCAGCTTGCCGGCGGTCTTCAGCAGGCTGGTGACCAGCGTCGGGTTGGGGTCCCAGCGGCGCGACGGCGCGACCACCAGCGACCGCGGCTCGACCTGCCCGGTCTCGGCGGCGATCATCGCGGTCTCAGCGATGAAGCGCTGCGAGCTGAGCAGGACCGTCGTGGGCGCGGTCGGCTCGAACAGCCGGCTCAGCTCGGCGTCGGCGACCAGCGCCTTGATCGGGCCGGCGACGCTGTCGAGCGTGGCGGCGGCGTCGGGCGTGTGGGTGACGGGCGGCTGCGGCGGCAGGTTGGTGGAGTTGAGCAGGACGGTGGTGACCTTGCCGGGGCTGACCGAGAGCAGGTCGAGCGCGTCGGCGTCGAGCACGCCCGCGGGCGGCCAGTTGATCGAGGTCTGGGCGTTGCGGTTGAGCAGCGCCCGTGCGGTCTGGCCGCCGAGCTCGATCGCCCGGCCGGGCTGCGCGTCGAGCCCCTGATGGGCCAGGGCCGCCACGTCGGGGTCGCCGTAGGGGGTGGCGATGACGGGGGAGGAGGCCAGCGCCGTGCTCATGGTGGACAGCCAGGTGCCGGCGGTGTCGTTGGCCGGTTTGCCTTCCGTGCCGTTCTTGGTCCTGACGTGGTAGCCCTTGGTCATCGCCTTCAGGTCGTCGAGCAGCGACGGCTCGACGAACCAGGTGACGCTCTTCGGCGCCGCCTGCGCGATGCGGGCCAGGTCGGCCAGGCGGCCCTTGCCGCTGAGCGACTGGCTCAGCTTGTCGTCGACGAACAGCGTCTCGTCGGAGCCGCGGTGGGGCTGGTCGATGACGGGCAGGGCGACGGCCAGCTTGTTGCGCGGCAGCTTCGGCGTGGTGGGCGGGGCATAGGTGAGGAACGTGCGCTGCGCCGAGATCGGCACTTCGTTCTGGGAGACGTCGACGGCGATCCGGTAGACGCCGAAGGCGCGGTAGCCGAGCTGGATCGGGGTCGCCGTGAACGTCCAGGTGGCCTGCCCGCCGACGGCCAGGGCCGGGATGTCCATGGCCGAGGTGCGGGAGACGTTTCCGGGCAGCGTGGCGTTGTTCTGGTCGATCTGGTACGCCGCCATGGAGGCGCGGTCGTAGAAACGCTCGCTCGTGTAGCGCAGGCGTACGCGGAGGGGGCCGAGCGCGGTTCCGGTGTCGTTGCGGACCGTGCCGGTGAACTTGATCTCGTCGGTCGGGCTGGTGGTGAACTGTGGCGTGATCGACGTGATGGAGACCGAGAGCGTCTCCCGCGCCGCCTCCACCGTGGCAGCAGAGTTCGGCGCCGCCGCCACCATGGGGGCGAGCGACGCGACGGACATCACGGCGAGCAGCGCGATCTTACGGATCACACGCATGCCAGAGCTGGGGTACGACGGCGCACGCCCGCAATGGTACGGGTTCAGTGCCGCGGCGCGACCGCCTCGCGTGTTCCCCGTGGTCGGGGCGTACGCAGGTCGACGGTCTTGCCGGTGAGGAGATTCAGCAGGTCGAGCGCACGAAGACAGAGTGCGGTGTGCCGTTCGCCGGTGGCGGTGAAGACCGCCATGTCGTCGGCGACGAGCCGGTCGTCGATGAGCACCGGAAGCGACTCCGGCAGCAGCAGCGGGCAGACGAGCCCGTCGGTGTAGTCGGTGGCCGAGTTGACCAGGAAGGCCGGCGCCGGCCGCACCTGGCGGGCGCCCAGCAGGCCCCCGACGACGCCGGGCTGGGGCGGGTTCGCCGCCGTGGCGACGACGGCGACGACGACCTCGCTGCCGATCCTGGTGGCGACGTCGAACACGGTGACCACGACGCACCGCCCGGGCTCCGCGCGGACCGTCTCCGGCAGTTCCTCCGCGCAAGTCATGGGGCGCGGAAGGCGTACGATCTCATGATGGACCTGGTGTGCGAGGAGCCAGCGGTGGATCGCGAGGGCGTCCTTCATGAAGTCCTCCTCCGTCTCGCCCTGTTCCATGGCCCCCGACGGTCCCCAGACCGAAGGTAACCCGGACCTGATGTGGCTCGGGGGATATGTTCCGGAATCGAAGGACCGACAGGGTTTGTCCGACTCAACAATGACCGAAAGCCAGCAGCGGGCGATGCACGACCTGTTCCGCAAGATCGCACCGGTGGCCGACGAGCTCGGCCGCCTGTTCGCCGACCACGGCCACGAGCTGGCCCTCGTCGGCGGCCCCGTGCGCGACATCCTGCTGGGCCGCGTCGGCAACGACCTCGACCTGACCACCGACGCCAACCCCCACAGGGTGCTCGACGTCGTCAGGGACTGGGCCGACTCCGTGTGGACGATCGGCATCGACTTCGGCACCGTCGGCCTGCGCAAGGGCAACTGGCTGATCGAGATCACCACGTACCGGAGCGAGTCCTACGACCCCAAGTCGCGCAAGCCCGAGGTCGCCTACGGCGAGACGCTGGAGGCCGACCTGGAGCGGCGCGACTTCGCGGTCAACGCGATGGCGGTGCGCCTGCCCGGCCACGAGTTCGTCGACCCCTACGGCGGCCTCGACGACCTGCGCGCCAAGCGGCTGCGCACGCCCGGCACCCCCGAGCGCTCGTTCGCCGACGACCCGCTGCGCATGCTCAGGGCCGCCCGGTTCGCCTCCCAGCTCGGCTTCGGCGTCGACCGGGCCGCCCTGGCGGCGATGACCGCGATGGCCGAGCGCATCGAGATCGTCTCGGCCGAGCGCATCCGCGACGAGCTCGACAAGCTGCTCTGCGGCGCCAACCCGCGCGAGGGCCTGCGCCTGCTGGTGGAGACGGGCCTGGCCGCGCACGTGCTGCCCGAGCTGCCCAAGCTGCGCCTGGAGATCGACGAGCACCACCGGCACAAGGACGTCTACGAGCACAGCCTGACCGTCCTCGACCAGGCCATCGCCCAGGAGGAGGACGGCAAGCCCGACCGGATCCTGCGCTGGGCCGCGATCATGCACGACATCGGCAAGCCCAAGACCCGGCGTCACGAGGCCGGCGGGCGGGTGTCGTTCCACCACCACGAGGTCGTCGGCGCGCAGATGACCAAGAAGCGCATGACCGAGTTGCGGTTCCCCAAGGACGTCGTGGCCGACGTCTCCCAGCTGGTCGAGCTCCACCTGCGCTTCCACGGCTACGGCACGGGGGAGTGGACCGACAGCGCCGTGCGCCGCTACGTGCGCGACGCCGGCCACCTGCTCGGCCGCCTGCACAAGCTGACCAGGGCCGACTGCACCACCCGCAACAAGCGCAAGGCGGCGGCGCTGTCGCGCACCTACGACCAGCTCGAAGAGCGCATCGCCCGGCTCGCCGAGGAGGAGGAGCTGGCCAAGATCCGGCCCGAGCTCGACGGCAACGAGATCCAGGCCGTGCTCGGCGTGGGCCCCGGGCCCGTGGTGGGCCGGGCGTACAAGTTCCTGCTCGACCTCAGGCTGGACAAGGGCGTGCTCGGCAAGGAGGCGGCCACCGAGGCGCTGCTCGACTGGGCGCGGTCAAACGGCCTGGGAGCGTGACGACGACGTCGTGACCATCCGGTAGGCCAGCGCCGCAAGGGGGTAGCCCACCGTGATGATCACGACGGCCAGGTACGACTTGCCGTTGGGCGGCAGGATCGCCGCCGAGAGCGCGGCGGCCAGCACGTACATGCCGTTGAAGAGCATGTCGTAGAGCGAGAAGGCACGGCCGAGATAGGCGTCCTCGACGTCGCGCTGGACGGTCGTGTCGGCGCAGATCTTGACGCTCTGACCGGCCACGCCCAGCACGAAGCCGGCCACCGGCAGCCCCCACGTCTGGAACGGCAGGACGAGCGCGCCCGCCAGCACGCCGGCCGAGGACAACGCGATGACCACCCAGGGGCCGATGCCGAACCGCTCGGTCGCGTACGGGGTGATGATCACCGCGAGGAAGTAGCCGAAGCCGGAGGCGGCCACCACCAGGCCGATCCCGCGCAGGGCGGCGTCGGGGTCGCCGTCGGTGAAGTAGTAGCGGTAGAGGATGATGCCGAGGGCGGTGGCCATGCCGTACAGGAAGCGGTGGGCGGCCATCGCGCCCATGGTCGCGGCCGCCTCGCGGTGGCGCGCCAGGTGCCGGGCGCCGTCGACCAGGCCCACGACCACGTTGCGCAGGGCCTCGCGGGCCTGGGGCTGGTCGGGGTCGTAGGAGGGGCCGAGCAGCGCGCGGTCCATCGTGCGGGCGACCAGCGCGCTCAGCCCGAACATCACGCCGGACGCGGCCAGCAGCAGCCCGATGCCCCGGTCGCCGTCGCCGAGCACCTCGCGCAGCAGGAACCCGACGCCCGCGCCGACGAACGTGACCACGGTGCCGCAGGTCGGCGTCACCGCGTTGGCCGCCATCAGCCGGTCGGACGGCACCACGTGCGGCAGCGAGGCGCCGAGCGCGGCCAGGAAGAACCGGTTGACCCCGAGCACGCCGAGCGCGGCCGCGTAGAAGACGGGATCGGGCGCGTCGGAGGCGACCAGCGCCGCCGCGACCAGCAGCAGCCCACCGCGCACGAACGGCGCTATGACCAGGATCTGCCGCCGCGACCACCGGTCGATGAACACCCCGACGAACGGCCCGAGCACGCTGTACGGCAGGAACAGCACGGCCAGGCCGGCGGCCACCGCCAGGGCCGTCGTCTGCTTCTCGGGGCTGAAGAAGGCGAAGTTCGTGACGCCGAACTGGAAGATCCCGTCGGAGAACTGGGAGACCAGCCGCGTGCCGAACAGCCGTCGGAAGTCACGGCCTTGGAGGACGACGCGGAGATCGGCGACGAATGACACCCCGTCAGCCTAGCCGGGCGCACCGCGGCATAGGATGCGCCGGAGGTGGCCGGGCGGGTTCCGAACGTGCATGGCGATCTCGTACGCTTCAAAGCGTGACCACTGAGGAACACGTTGTGCTGGTCGACCGCGAGGGGCACGCGCTCGGCACCGCGCCCAAGACGTCGGTGCACGGCCGGGAGACCCCGCTCCATCTAGCCTTCTCCAGCTACGTCTTCGACCCCGAGGGCCGCGTGCTGCTCACCAGGCGGGCCAGCCACAAGATCACCTGGCCCGGCGTCTGGACCAACAGCTGCTGCGGCCACCCGCTGCCGGGCGAGCCGCTCGGCCGGGCGGTCATCCGCAGGCTCTCCTACGAGCTGGGCCTGCACGCCGGCGGCGCCGATCTCATGCTGCCCGGCTTCTCCTACCGCGCCGTCATGGGCAACGGCATCGTCGAGCACGAGCTGTGCCCGGTCTACCGCGTCACGGTCGACACCCCGGTGGCGCCCAACCCCGACGAGGTGGGCGAGGTGCGCTGGATGCCGTGGAAGGAGTTCGCCGAGGGCGTGCGCAGCGGCCTGCTGGCGATCTCACCGTGGTGCAGGGAACAGGTGCCGCTGCTCAGCGAGCTGGGCGCCGACCCGATGACCTGGTCTCCCGCCTCCGACGACGAACTGCCCCCCGCCGCGCGCGGCTGAAGCCGCGGCCGCGAGGGGCCCACAGGTCAGCGCTCGACCTCGCCCCTGATGAACTTCTCGACGTACTCGCGGGCCTCGTCGTCGGAGTACTGCTCCGGCGGCGACTTCATGAAGTACGACGACGCCGACAGGATCGGGCCGCCGATGCCCCGGTCAAGAGCGATCTTGGCCGCGCGCACGGCGTCGATGATGATGCCGGCCGAGTTGGGGGAGTCCCAGACCTCCAGCTTGTACTCCAGGTTCAGCGGGGTGTCGCCGAACGAGCGGCCCTCCAGGCGCACGTACGCCCACTTGCGGTCGTCGAGCCACGGCACGTGGTCCGACGGGCCGATGTGCACGTCGGCCTTGCCCATCTCGTGCGGGATCTGCGAGGTGACCGACTGCGTCTTGGAGATCTTCTTCGACTGGAGCCGGCTGCGCTCCAGCATGTTCATGAAGTCCATGTTGCCGCCGAAGTTGAGCTGGTACGTGCGCAGCAGCTCGACACCGCGGTCCTCGAACAGCTTGGCCAGCACGCGGTGCGTGATGGTGGCGCCGACCTGCGACTTGATGTCGTCGCCGACGATCGGCACCCCGGCCTCGGTGAACTTCTCGGCCCACTCGGGGTCGGAGGCGATGAAGACCGGCAGCGCGTTGACGAACGCCACCTTGGCGTCGATGGCGCACTGCGCGTAGAAACGGTCGGCCTCCTCCGAGCCCACCGGCAGGTACGACACCAGCACGTCGACCTGGTTGTCGCGGAGCACCTTGACCACGTCGACGGGTTCCTCGTCGGACTCCTCGATGATCTCGCGGTAGAACTCGCCCAGACCGTCGAAGGTGTGGCCGCGCAGCACGGTCACCCCCGTGGGCGGCACATCGGTGATCTTCACGGTGTTGTTCTCGCTGGCGACGATCGCCTCGGACAGGTCGCGGCCGACCTTCTTGGCGTCCACGTCGAAGGCGGCGACGAACTCGACGTCACCTACGTGGTACTCACCGAACTTCACGTGCATCAGGCCCGGCACTCGTGCGGCCGGGTCCGCATCCTTGTAGTAGTGGACGCCCTGGACCAGCGAAGACGCGCAGTTGCCGACGCCGACAATGGCCACGCGAACCGAACCCATCGCACTCGCTCCCTTACTCATCAGTTGACGTGGTATCTCTCTCGGGCCCTTCCGAGGCCCGCCGCTCCGTGGCGATCAGCTCGTTCAGCCAACGCACCTCGCGTTCGACCGACTCGAGCCCATGGCGCTGCAGCTCCAGCGTGTAGCTGTCGAGCCGCTCCCTGGTACGGGCCAGCGCCGTGCGCACGCTGTCGAGGCGCTCCTCCAGGCGGCTGCGGCGGCCTTCGAGGATGCGCAGGCGCACCTCGGCCTCCGTGTGCCTGAAGAAGGCGAAGTGCACACCGAAGCTCTCGTCCTCCCAGGCTGACGGGCCGGCCTGGGTCAGCAGCTCCTGGAGGCGTTCCTTGCCCTCCGCGGTGAGCTTGTAGACGATTTTCGACCGGCCGCCGACGATCGTGGCGGGAGCGGGCTGCTCCTCCACGATGAGGCCCTGGGCCAGTAGTGATCGCAGACAGGGGTACAGCGATCCATAGGAGAACGCACGGAACATGCCCAACAGGGCGTTGAGCCGTTTGCGCAGCTCATAGCCGTGTAGCGGCTGTTCGTGCAGCGACCCGAGCACGGCTAGCTCCAGAACTCTGCCTTGTCCGCTGGCCACTGGAACCGCCCCCTCTCGCGTCGATGTATCGAGTCGATACATCCAGAGGATACGTCGATTCGCTATAAGGCCGCAATCAAAGGATTTGCCAAGCCGTTGGGATGATTCGGTAAAACGCCGTAGTCTGGCGCTCATGTGGTCACAGCGGAGGGTGGTGGACTACGGCCTCGCCAAGCGGGCAGCGGTCCGTTCCCTGGAGGTGGGCCGTGCCTCGCGCGGGGACCTCTGTGACGCACAGCCGTACCTCCTTCGCGCGGCCCGCGTGTTCGGCGAGCCGACCGAACGTCTCTGCCCGGTGTGCGAGAGGGAGAACGTCACCAACGTGACCTATGTCTTCGGCGATTCGCTGGGACGGCATGCCGGTCAGGCAAAGGCCACGTCAGAGCTTGTCGAAATGGCCCATGATTACGATGAGTTCCGGGTGTACGTCGTCGAGGTCTGCCAAGGTTGTTCCTGGAACCACCTGACGGTCTCGTTCGTCCTCGGCAACGGACCGCCAGACCTCGTCGGCCAACCGTGAACACCGAGGGCGGCGAGTCACCTCACGCCCATACGCCGTTTTTATCCGACGACGATGCGAGGACGTGTGAGTAACAGCATGAATGAGGGGACGGCCCGCCCGGGAAGGCGCCGTCGCTCCAACTCATCCCGTTCTGTGCCCCCAGGTTCTCCTCCCCAAACCGGCGATTCCGATTGGGGTGCCTCGCAGCAGCGTCGTCCTGAAGCCGCGTACGAGCAGACGGGCGCGATGTCCGCGCAGCCGTACGGCGACCCCGCCTCCGGGCCGCAGCCCCAGCGCGGGGCACCCCAGGGGCGCGAGGAGCCGACGCCGCGCGGCCGCTCCCGGGCCCGGCAGGACACGCGTTCGCTGAGCAACCAGGAGACCATGGTCAGCGACGCGCCGCCCAGGCGCTCGCGCCGGGCGAGCGGGCAGGGCGAGCCGCCCGAGCCGCCCGGCCCGCCGGACAGGAAGCGCGGCGGCTGGCGCCGGTTCGTGCCGAGCTGGAAGATCGTCGTGGCCAGCGTGGTCGTGCTGGCGGCCGGCATCTTCGGCATGATCATGGTCGCGTACAACCTCACGCCGGTGCCCGAGGGCACGCAGGCGTCGGCGGTGGCGCAGCAGAGCACGCTCTACTACCGCAACGGCAAGGTCCTCGCCAAGCTCGGCGTGCCCCGGCAGACCGTCACCATCGACAAGATGGCCCAAACCGTCAAGGACGCCACGGTCGCCATCGAGAACAAGACGTTCTACGAGGACTCCGGCGTCTCCCTCTCGGGCATGGCCCGTTCGGTGTGGATGACCGCGACCGGCCAGCAGCTCCAGGGCGCCTCGACCATCACCCAGCAGATGGCCCGCGGCTACTACGACGGCCTCAGCCAGGAGGTCTCCGTCAAGCGCAAGCTCAAGGAGATCTTCGTCGCGGTCAAGCTCAACCAGTCGCTGTCCAAGGAAGAGATCCTCGCCCGCTACCTCAACACCGTGAACTTCGGCCTCGCCTACGGCGTCGAGGCCGCCTCGCAGGCGTACTTCGGCAAGAACGTGCACGCCAAGGACCTGACCCCCGAGCAGGGCGCGTACCTGGCCGCCCGCATCCAGCGCCCGAGCTGGGGCCCCGACGACCCCGGCCTGCGCGATCGGTGGAGCACGACCATCAAGTACATGGCCGAGCAGTGGCCGCAGAAGTACGGCGACCTGCCGGCGAAGGCGAAGTTCCCCAAGGTCTACAAGGGCGAGGTCAAGGAAGTGTACGCGGGCCTGCGCGGCTACATGATCACGCAGGTGCTGGAGGAGCTGAAGCAGCGCAAGCTCACCCCCGACATGGTCAGGAGCGGCGGCTACCAGATCACCTCCACCTTCGACGAGAACCTCATGAAGGCCGCCAAGACGGCCGTCGAGGCCACGACGGCGAACATGTCGAAGGAGTTCCACGCCGGTCTGGCCGCCGTCGACCCGAGGAACGGCCGCGTCCTGGCCTTCTACGGCGGCTCGAACTTCCTCACCGACCCGTTCAACGAGCCCTTCGACGCCCCGAAGCAGGCCGCGTCGGCGTTCAAGCCGTACGTGCTGGCGGCCTGGCTGCAGGCCGGTTACTCGCTCAAGAGCTACGTGCCGGGCAACCAGACCGTGCCGAAGGTCATCCCGGGCGAGCAGAAGGGCGGTTTCCGCAACAGCCACAACGTCGGCCAGGCCGTCGACGTGATCAAGGCCACGGCGCAGTCCGTCAACACCGCGTACGTGTCGATGGCGTACAAGCTGCCCGGGAAGCTCGACGATGTGAAGGAGCTCGTGGAGAGCGCCGGGTTCGACAAGGGGCGCATGGAAGCGGACGTCAAGGACCACCAGTTCCAGTTCGCCATCGGCAGCGCCCTGGTGACGCCGATCGAGCAGGCCGCCGGTTACTCGATCTTCGCCAACGGCGGCAAGTACACCAAGTACCACGTGGTGCAGGACGTCAAGCTCAACGGCCAGGTCGTCTACCCCGAGCAGCGGACCTCGACCAGGGTCATCGACGCGGAGGTGGCCGCCGACGCGACGACCGCCATGCAGGAGGTGCTGAGGAGCGGCACTGCCGCCGGCCAGGGGCTCGGCAACCGGCCCGCGGCCGGCAAGACCGGCACCAACAACAACGAGAAGGAAGCCTGGTTCGTCGGTTACACGCCGCAGATCTCCGCTGCTGTGGGGTTCTACCGCGAGCGGTGCGTGACCAAGACGGGCAAGACCGTCCAGCCTCTGCACTCCAACTGCCCGGAGACTCCCGGCGGCAAGCCGCACAAGAAGTACAACCGGGAACACCCGTACACCACGGCCGCGGAGGCCCCGCTCGGCTTCGAGGGCGCCGGCCCGCCCACCGCGACCTGGCGGCGGTTCATGCTCGCCGCCCACGAGGGCAAGCCGATCGAGCAGTTCCCGCAGAAGGCCGACATCGGCCTGCCGGAGAACATCGTGGAGCGCCCGGTGCCGACGCCGACGCCGACCGCCACGAACCCGTTCGACGACGGCTCGGGCAACCCCTTCGACGACGGCAACCAGAACTGCCAGGTCGCGCCCTGCAACGACGACAGCGGTGACGTCACCGACGACTCCCAGCAGGACACCGGCATCCCCGAGGCCGACGACCACGGCATCCTGAGCGGCGGCGGAGGCGGCAAGGTGCCCGACTCCCGCCCGTTCGGCACATCTCAGATGAACGCCCGACACGAGGAGTGGTGACCACGACCGAGGCACGCGTCCCGCTGGCGGCGCGTGCCGTGCCGTACCTGCCCCTGGGGCTGATCGCCGCCCTGGGGGCCGTCCTCGGCTACGTCGTGCGGCTGCCGTGCCGGACCGGCGGATGGAACGACCAGGTCCAGACGTACACGAACTTCTGTTACACCGACATCTACCCGCTGTACTTCGACCGGCAGCTCGCGACCCAGAACCCGTACTTCGCCGACGTGCCGTTCGACAAGCAGGTCGAGTACCCCGTGGTGCTCGGTGAGGTGATGCAGGTCATCGCCTGGATCTCGCGGAAGCTGGAGCTCGACCAGGTCGCGCAGGCGGTCCGGTTCTACGACCTCACGGTCCTGCTGCTCGGCGTCTGCCTGGTGGCCGGCGTCCTGCTGATGGCGGCGGTGGCCGGGCCCACCCGCCGGTGGGACGCGTTGTGGTACGCGATCTCGCCCGCCGTGATCCTGGCCGCGTACATCAACTGGGACCTGGTCGCCGGCGCGCTGTCGATGGGCATGCTGCTGGCCTGGGCGCGCAGGCGGCAGGTGCTCGCGGGCGTGCTGCTCGGGCTGGCGATCGCGACCAAGTTCTACCCGCTGATGTTCCTCGGCGCGCTGTTCCTGCTCACGCTGCGGACCGCGCGCTGGCGGCCGTTCCTGGTGACAGCGGGGGCGGCCGCGGGGGCCTGGCTCGTGGTGAACGTGCCCTTCATGGTCTTCGCCTGGGACGGCTGGCGCCGGTTCTACGTCTTCTCCCAGGAACGCGGGATCGACTGGGGCTCGCCGTGGCTGTTCTTCCAGCGCAAGGGCTGGGGGGTCCTGGGCGAGGCCGACGTCAGCACGCTCGGCATGGTGACGCTGGCCGCGCTCTGCCTGGGCATCGCCGTGCTCGCGCTCACCGCGCCGCGCCGGCCCCGGCTGGCGCAGCTGTGCTTCCTCGCCCTGGCCGCTTTCATGATGACGAACAAGGTGTGGTCGCCGCAGTTCGTGTTGTGGCTGGTGCCGTTCGCGGTGCTGGCCAGGCCCAGGTGGAAGCCGCTGGCGTTGTGGCAGCTCGCCGAGGTCTGGTACTTCGCGGCGATCTGGCTCTACCTGCTCGCCCAGCCCCCGCTCAGCAGGGACGACCTGGGCATCGGGGACGACACGTACTTCACCGCCGTCTGGGGACGGGTCATCACCATCGGGATCATGATGGCGTTCGTCGTCCGTGACATCCTGCGTCCGGACCGGGACGTGGTGCGCCAGGACGGCGTCGACGACCAGGCGGGCGGGGTGTTCGACCACGCCCCCGACCGGTTCGTGCTGAAGACAAGATGATCACCCGCTCGGCCGCTCGGGACGCGCTGCTGCTGTGGCTCGGATCGCGGGCCGGGCTCCTGGTGTCGACGCTGCTCGGCCTGACCCTGGCCGAGTACGCCGGCAAGTGGCGCCAATGGGACGCCGGCCTGTTCGTCACCATCGCCCAGTACGGCTACGACGGCGAACCGGGCAAACCACCCGACGACGGCCTGCCCGCGTTCTTCCCCGGCCTGCCGGTCGTGCTGCGGGCGGTGCATCTCGTGGTGCCCGACTGGGCGATCTGCGGGCTGCTGATCTCGCTGGTCGCCGGGGCGGTGGCCATGGTCGCGCTGGCCCGGCTGGCCGAGTTCGAGGGCGCGACCGGCTGGATGGCGGTGCTGGCGCTGCTGCTGTTCCCGATGGCCGTGTTCCTGGCGGCGGGCTACAGCGAGTCGCTGTTCCTGGCCTTCGCGATCCCCGCCTGGCTGGCCGCCCGGCTCGGACGCTGGCCGCAGGCCGTCCTGCTGGCGGCGGGGGCGTCGTGCGTGCGGATCACCGGCCTGTTCCTGGCGGTCGCGCTGGCGGCGGAGTTCGTCAGGAGCAGGGAGTCGTGGCGGCGGGCCGGCTGGCTGGCGGTGCCGTTCCTTCCGCTGGCGGCGTACTCCTTCTACCACTACCGGCGGTCGGGCGACTGGCTGGCGTGGAAGCACGCGCAGGAGGCCGGCTGGGGACGCGACTTCGTCTGGCCCTGGGAGGCGTGGCGCACGACGTGGAACTCGGCCATGGGCGCCGACGACTTCGCGGTGGCCTTCCGCATGGAGATCGCCGGGGCCGTGCTGGCGGTGGGCGTGCTGGTGTGGCTGCTGGCGCTGCGCAGGTGGAGCGAGGCCGTCTACTGCGGGTTGCAGGCGGCGGCGCTGATGACCTCGGCGTACTACCTGTCGATCCCGCGCTCGCTGCTGCTGTGGTTCCCGCTGTGGGTCCTGGTCGCCAAGGTCGCGACCAGGAAGCCGTGGGTGATCGTGCTGTACGCGGTGATCTGCGGGCCGCTCATGTACCTGAACGCGGCCCGCTTCCTCACGGGCGCCTGGGCGGGCTGAAATCTCTACCCGTTTCTTCGCCTCGGTAATCCAGGGAAGTTATCCACAGGCTGTGTGTTTTCGGCCGGGAGACGTTCAGAGGTTCTTGCGCAGGAACGCGATGTCGTCGGCCTGGCCTTCGCCCGGCGTCTCCACCACGACCGGGGCGCCCGCCGCGCGGCAGACCGCCAGGATCAGCTCCGGGTCGATCTTCCCCTGACCCAGGTTCGCGTGCCGGTCGGCGCCGGAGTCGAAGTCGTCGCGCGAGTCGTTGCAGTGGACGAGGTCGATCCGGCCGGTGATCGCCTTGACCCGCTCGACCAGGTCGACCAGCTCCTCGCCGCCCGCGTGCGCGTGACAGGTGTCGAGGCAGAAGCCCACGTCGAAGCCGTCGAGCGCGTCCCACAGACGGGCGATGCGCTCCAGCTTGCGGGCCATGGCATTGCCGCCGCCCGCGGTGTTCTCGATGAGCACGGGGATCGGGCACTCCATGTGCTCGAACACCTTGCGCCAGTTGTCGAAGCCCACCTGCGGGTCGTCGCTCTTGTTGACGTGGCCGCCGTGCACGACCAGGCCCTTGGCGCCGAGCCCCGCGGCCGCCTTGAGGTGCTGTTCGAGCAGCTTGCGGCTGGGGATCCTGATGCGGTTGTTCGTCGTGGCGACGTTGATCAGGTAGGGGGCGTGGATGTAGACGTCGACGCCCTCGACCGGCTTGTCCGGCAGCACCGGCTTGGCGTAGCCCTGCGGGTCGCCGAGGAAGAACTGCACGACCTCCGCCCCGACCCGTTCGGCGTGAGCGGCGGGATCGTCCTGGTCGACGTGAGCTCCGATACGCACCATGTCAAGGAGCTTATCCGTTTGGCGGAACCGCCTCCGGGAAGACGCCCGGCACCCCCTACCCCCGAGGAGAGCGCACATGACACGCTGGCGGCTGCGGGCGCTGATCTTATTGGTCTACGTGATCGTCGGAATCTACGTCGCCTGGATCTACGACTACATCACCCCGGGTCTCCTCCGGGACGTCGCCGAGGCTCTGCTCGCGGTGTTCCTCTGGTTCCTGGTGCTGCTCGGCATCGACCTGCACATCGGCAGGTGAGTCGCATATGCCCGACGGCCCCGGCGTCACCGGGGCCGTTCGCCGGGCACGAGGCCCGTCAAGGATGCGGCAGGAAGCCGCCGTGGGCGATGCCGAGCACGGCCCCCACGAACGAGGCCACCAGGCCGACGATGTTGACCGAGCGCTGCGGCGTGGTCACCGAGATGTACTGCGAGTAGAGCCCGGTCCCGAAACCGAGCGTGCCGATCCAGGACGAGATCACGTGGGCGGCGGGGAAGAACGCGGCGACGAACGCCACGAGCCCGCACACCAGTGTCGCGATCGCCAGGCCGTTCTCCACCGGGTGAGAGCGTCCGTCGGTGTTGAGCGTGAGCCTGAACCGCTCCCTCTCTGAGGGATGAAGCACATGTGGCACAGCCGCCACCCCCTTGGTTTCCTACAGGCCTTCCCACCTACTCGTGGCTGGTAACCTGGGCAGCGCTGCGTTGTGATGGGTGACCCATCGCCCCGGGGCGCCGAAATGGGGCGCCGCGGCCTGACGTCAGCGTCCTCCTGTCACGGCAGAGTGTCGTGACCGCAAAAGTCCAGAGGAGGTTGGAGTCCCGCATGCGTCGTTACGAAGTAATGGTCATTCTGGACCCTTCGCTCGATGAGCGCACTGTCGCGCCGTCCCTCGACCAGTTCCTCACCGTGGTCCGCAACGACGGCGGCACCGTGGAGAAGGTCGACGTCTGGGGCCGTCGCCGTCTCGCCTACGACATCGACAAGAAGTCGGAAGGCATCTACGCCGTCATCGACCTGTCCGCGGAGCCCGCGACGGTCAAGGAGCTCGACCGCCAGATGAACCTCAACGAGGGCATTCTGCGCACCAAGGTCCTGCGCCCGGACGTGCACTAGCCACAGGAAAGCCGCGAAGCGGGCCGTCCCTCCGGGAGGCGGCTCAACGAGCGGGTTTCTTGTTGACGACCACCGGCTTTTTGTCGGAGAGCACCCGTACTCTGAGCCGTAACCCAAGCGAAGGCGTGCAGGAAGGCGAGCGCTAGCCATGGCAGCAGGCGACACCGTAATCACCATCGTCGGCAATCTTGTCGACGACCCGGAGCTGCGCTTCACCCCGACGGGTCAAGCGGTGGCTCGATTCCGCATCGCGTCCACTCCGCGGTTCATGGATCGCCAGACCAACGAGTGGAAGGATGGCGAAAGCCTCTTCCTGACCTGCAACGTGTGGCGGCAGGCGGCGGAGAACGCCGCCGAGAGCCTCCAGCGCGGCATGCGGGTCATCGTGCAGGGGCGGCTCAAGCAACGGTCTTACGAGACCAAGGAAGGCGAGAAGCGCACGGTCTATGAGGTCGAGGTCGACGAGGTCGGCCCGTCCCTGCGCAACGCCACGGCCAAGGTCAACCGCACCACCCGCCAGGGTGGCGGCGGTGGCGGCGGCTTCGGCGGCGGTCCCGCCGACGACCCGTGGGCCTCTGCCTCGCCCGCCCCGCCCCAGGGCGGCGGCTACCAGGGCGGTGGCGGCGGCTTCGGCGGCGGCGGTGGCGGCAACCAGGGCGGCGGCTTCGGCGGCGGCAACGACTTCAGCGACGAACCGCCTTTCTAACACCTGTCCACAAGCCCGAGTCCATTCCCGCCCGAAAGGCGGGGCTCTGAGAGGAGCACCACGATGGCTAAGCCGGCACTGCGCAAGCCCAAGAAGAAGGTTTGCCTGTTCTGCCACGACAAGATCTCATACGTCGACTACAAGGACACGGCGCTGCTGCGGAAGTTCATCTCCGACCGCGGCAAGATCCGTGCGCGCCGGGTGACGGGCAACTGCACCCAGCACCAGCGCGACGTGGCGACCGCGATCAAGAACGCCCGTGAGGTGGCTCTGCTGCCTTACACGAGCACCGCGCGCTAAGGAGGTCTGTCGACATGAAGCTCATCCTCACCAACGAGGTCTCCGGCCTCGGCGCCCCTGGCGACGTCGTCGAGGTCAAGGACGGCTACGGCCGTAACTACCTCATCCCGCGCGGCTACGCCATGCGCTGGACGCGTGGCGCCGAGCGCCAGATCGAGACCATCAAGAAGGCTCGCGACGCTCGCGAGATCCGCGACCTCGGCACCGCCAAGGAGGTCGCCGGCCAGCTCGGCGCCCTGCGCGTGCGGCTGTCCACCCGCGCGGGCGAGTCGGGCCGGCTGTTCGGCTCGATCACCACGGGCGACATCGCCGACGCCGTCAAGGCGGCCGGTGGCCCGATCCTCGACCGCCGTCGCATCGAGATCCGCAACCCGATCAAGAGCGTCGGGTCGCACAAGATCACCGTCAAGCTCCACCCCGAGGTGTCGGCGTCCGTCGACGTCGACGTCGTGGCCGGCTGACGACTGCTGATCAAGCCCCTCTCCGTCAGGAGGGGGGCTTTTTCGCGTTCCGGGGGCCGGCTGCCACGGTGGCGCGTTCCCCTGCGGGACCGGCTGCCCTGGTGACCTGCGCACTTAATTCCTATCGGGGCCGCGTAGAATGCCTGCGTTCTTTGTGTGTGTTTCCCCCTGGAGGCTCTGCCATGGCCCGTTCCACGATGCTGCTTGCGATCGGTGTGCTCGCGGTAGGGGCCGTCGCATGTGCCCCTGCCGACCAACCGGCCGCCACGGCGACCGGTTCCGCCCCGACCGGCTCCGCGGCGGCCGACGCCTGCGCCAAGGACCAGCTCAAGCTCGTCAACGGCGGCAAGCTGACCGTCGGCACCGACAAGCCGGCCTACGAGCCGTGGTTCAAGGACGACGACCCCAGCAACGGCCAGGGGTTCGAGAGCGCGGTGGCGTTCGCGGTGGCCGGTGAGCTCGGCTTCGACCGGACCGAGGTGGAGTGGAGCACGGTCAAGTTCGACTCCGCGTTCGCGCCCGGCGCCAAGCAGTTCGACTTCGACGTCAACCAGGTCTCGATCAACCCCGACCGCGCCAAGGCGGTCGACTTCAGCAAGGGCTACTACACGGTCAAGCAGGCCGTCGTGGCGATCAAGGGCAGCAAGTTCGCCGAGGCCAAGAGCGTGGCCGAGCTCAAGGACGCCAAGTTCGGCGTCCAGGTGGGCACCACGTCGCTGGCCGGCGTCAAGGACGTGATCAAGCCGTCCGCCGAGCCCAACGTCTACAACGACCAGGTCGACGCCGTGAACGCGCTGAAGAACAAGCAGGTGGACGCGATCGTCGTCGACGTGCCCACCGCGTTCTACGTGACGGCCGCCCAGGTGGAGAACTCCAAGATCGTCGGCCAGTTCAGCTCGACCGGCGGCACGCCGGAGGAGTTCGGGCTGGTCATGGAGAAGGGCAGCGCGCTCAAGCCCTGCGTCGACAGGGCCGTCGACTCGTTGAAGTCGAAGGGTGAGCTGGCGAAGATCGAGCAGGAGTGGCTGGGCTCGGCTGCGGGCGCGCCCGAACTGTCGTGAGCCCGACCAGTAAGCCCGTGAGCGAGCACGTCCCCTCGCAACGTCAGCTTGAGCGCGAGCGCGTCCGCAGGTCGCGGGCGCGCCGCTCGGCCTCGATCGCGACGGCCTCGACGATCGTGTTCATCGTCCTGGTCGTCGTCCTGGTCACGAACTCGCCCGGCTGGCCCCGGGTCCAGGAGGCGTTCTTCTCTCCCGAGTGGTTCGTCGCCGCGCTGCCCAAGGTGCTGGAAGGGTTCCTGCTCAACGTCAAGATGTTCCTGATCGCCGAGCCGCTGATCCTGATCATCGGGCTGCTGGTGGCGCTGGCCAGGGGCATCACCGCGCCCGCGTTCTTCCCGATCAGGGCCCTGGCCACGCTCTACACCGACGTCTTCCGCGGCGTGCCGACGATCCTGGTCATCTACCTCGTCGGGTTCGGGCTGCCCGCGCTGCGGTTGCAGGGCATCCCGACCGATCTGGCGACGCTGGGCGTGATCGCGCTGACGCTGTCGTACGGCGCGTACGTGGCCGAGGTGTTCCGCTCCGGCATCGAGTCGGTGCATCCGAGCCAGATCGCCGCCGCCCGCTCGCTGGGCCTGAGCCACTTCAAGGCCATGCGCTTCGTGGTGCTTCCGCAGGCCACCCGCCGGGTAGTGCCGCCGCTGCTCAACGACTTCGTCTCGCTGCAGAAGGACACCGCGCTGGTGGCCACCATCGGGCCGCTGGAGGCGCTCAGGCAGGCCCAGATCATCGCCACCAGCAAGTTCAACTACACCCCCTACCTGGTCGCCTCGCTGGTGTTCATCCTGCTCACGATCCCGATGGCCAGGTTCACCGACCATCTGGCCGCCCGTACGCGCAGGAGGCGGGGCGCATGAGCCTGCTGACCATCGAAGGGGTGTGGAAGAACTTCCACGGCCACAGCGTGCTGCGCGGGATCGACCTGGAGGTGCAGCCGCACGAGGTCGTCAGCCTGATCGGCGCGTCCGGGTCGGGCAAGTCCACCCTCCTGCGCTGCGTGAACCTGCTGGAGACCGTGGACGACGGCGCCATCCACCTCGACGGCCAGGAGATCACCGACCCCCGCGTGGACGTCGACGACGTGCGCAAGCGGCTCGGCATCGTCTTCCAGGCGTTCAACCTGTTCCCGCACATGAGCGTGCTCGACAACATCACGCTCGCGCCCCGGCGGGTGCTCAGGACGTCCAAGGAACAGGCCGAGGAACAGGCGCACGAGCTGCTGGCCAGGTTCGGGCTGGCGGCCAAGGCCGGCGCGTACCCCGACCAGCTCTCGGGCGGGCAGCAGCAGCGGGTGGCGGTCATCCGGGCGCTGGCCATGCAGCCCAGGCTGATGCTGCTCGACGAGGTCACCTCGGCGCTCGACCCCCAGCTGGTGGTGGAGGTGCTGGGGATCGTCAGGGAGCTCAAGGAGGCGGGGATGACGATGATCCTCACGACCCACGAGATGAGCTTCTGCCGCGACATCTCCGACACCGTGTGCTTCCTCGACGGCGGGGTGCTGGTGGAGAAGGGTCCGCCGGAGAAGATCTTCGCCGCGCCGGAGCAGCCGCGGACCAGGGAGTTCCTGCGCAGCGTGCTCGAATCCGGACGCCTCTAGCGGCGGTGGCGGCCCCGGCCGGGTTCGGCCGGGGCCTCCCGTGGGGCGGCCAGCAGGCTGTTGCGGCGGCCGTACAGCAGGTAGACCAGCAGGCCGAAGGCCATCCACAGGACGAACCACGCCCAGGTGAGCAGGCGCAGGTTGAGCATCAGCCACAGCGTGGCGACCAGCGAGAGCGCGGGCAGCAGCGGCGAGAGCGGCACGCGGAAGCCGCGTTCCAGGTGCGGCATGCGCCGCCGCATCACGATCACGCCCGCCGCCACGAACAGGAACGCGAACAACGTCCCGATGACGACCAGTTCCTGCATGGTGAGCACCGGGACGAACTCGGCCAGCACGATCGCGATGAACCCGATCACCAGCGTCACCCGCGACGGCGTGTGGTACCTGCGGCTGACCGTGGCCAGGCCGCGCGGGATCAGCCCGTCGCGGGCCATCGAGAACAGCACCCGGGTCTGACCCACGATCAGCACCAGGATCACGGTGGTCAGCCCGAGCACCGCCCCCGCGTCGATGACGTGCACCATCCAGTCCACGCCCACGGCCCGGAACGCGCTGGACAGCGGCGCGTCCCCGCTGATCTTCGTGTACGACACCATGCCCACCATGACCAGCGCGACCGCCAGATAGATGACCGTGGCGATCACCAGGCTGCGGATCATGCCCTTGGGCACGGACTTCGGCGCGTTGACGCTCTCCTCGGCCGAGGTCGCGACGATGTCGAAGCCGATGTAGGCGAACGCGATCGCCGAGGCCGCGGCGAAGACCCCGAACCAGCCGAAGGCCATGCCGTGCCCGGCGAAGAGCTCGATCACGGTCTGCGGGCGGACGGGCAGGGCCCTGGGCTCGACGTAGAAGTCGCCGTAGTTGGCCACGTCGATGTGGGTCAGGCCCACGACGATGACCGCGCCGATGGCCAGCAGCTTGGCCGACACCATGATCCACAGCGCCCGGAGCCCCACCCGCGCGCCGAGGGCCACGATGCCCGTCAGCAGCACCAGGATGACCAGGACGAGCACGTCGTCCACGCCTTGCGGCACCCGTACGCCGAAGTCGGCGACCGCCTTGACCGCGATGGACGCCCACGCCCTGGCCACCACCGCGGCGGCGAACTGCAGCTCCAGGATCAGCGCCCAGCCGATGATCCAGGCCCAGACCTCGCCGAAGATGACGTACGTGAAGGTGTAGGCGCTGCCCGACGTCGGCATCGTGGACGACAGCTCGGCGTAGCACAGGCAGGCGAGCAGGCACGCGATACCGGCGATCATGAACGAGAGGATCACGCCGGGGCCGGCCATGGTGTGGGCCTGCTCGCCGGCGATGCTGAAGATGCCGGCGCCGATGATCACACCGAGACCGAGAACGACGAGGTCGGCCGGGCGGTAGACCTCGGACAGGCTGTGCCGGGCGCCGGTGCGTAACCCGGTCGCCTCTGACGGTGGCAGTCGTCGAAGAATCGTGGACACGGAACACCCCGCTCAGGGAACTCGCCCACTCTGTCTCACCACTTGGACAACGGCAAGCACAGGACGATTACGGTGACCCGGCGTCCAAACGTCCGAAGCGGCAATGCGGCTGGTCGGATCGGCTACGCGCCGGTCACCAGCCAGGCCGTGCCGGCCGCGCGCCGCCCGAGGGTGATCAACCGGGCGATCATCCACACCCCGAGCGCGCACCAGAGCGCGACCACGCCGCACCCGGCGGCCAGGAACGCCGCCGGCAGGTACGCCAGCGTCGTCCACACCCCGGCCCAGGCCAGGTAGCGCTGGTCGCCCGCGCCGATGAGCACGCCGTCGAGCACGAACACCACCCCGCAGATCGGCTGGAACAGCGCGACCGGCCACAACACGGCCAGCAGCTCGCCGGTCACGGCCGGGTCGGCGCCGAACAGGCCGGGCAGCAGCGGCCTGGCCGCCACGACCACCACGCCGAGCGCCAGGCCCGACCACAGGCCCCACTGCATCATCCGCCTGGTCGCGGCCCTGGTGGCGACCGTGTCACCGGCGCCCAGCGAGCGTCCGGTGATGGCCTGGCCGGCGATCGCGATCGCGTCCAGGGCGAAGGCCATCAGGTTCCACACCTGGCCGGCGATGGCGTACGCGGCCAGTTCGGCCTGGCCCATCCTGGTGGCGACCACCGTGCCCACGATGAGCACGATCCGCAGGCACACCGTACGGATGAGCAGGGCGAAACCGGCCGTACCGGCCTGCCGGACGCCCGCCAGGTCGGGCATGAGCGGCGTGCCGAGCCGTCGCGCGCCCCGGACCACCACGACCAGGTAGACGGCCGCGCCCAGCGTCTGGGCCAGCGTGGTGCCCCAGGCGGACCCGGCGATGCCCCAATCCAGCCCGAGCACGAACCAGGCGTTCAGCGCCGCGTTCAGCGCGAACGAGCCCACGGCCACCACCAGCGGCGTGACGGTGTCCTGAAGGCCGCGCAGCACCCCGGTGCCGGCCAGCACGACCAGCATGCCGGGCGCGCCGAGCAGGCTGATCCGCAGGTACGTCACGGCCAGCGCGGCCTGGTCGGGACCGGCGCCGAACAGGTCCACCATGGCCGGTGCGAGCGGCCAGCCCAGGGCGATGAGCGCGACGCCGATGGCCAGGGCGAGCCAGATGCCGTCCACGCCGTTGCGCATGGCCCGCCCGTGGTTGCCGGCGCCGCTCTGCCGCGCCACGGACGCCGTCGTGCCGTACGCCAGGAAGACGCAGAGGTTCACCAGCGTCGCCAGGACGGCCCCCGCCACGCCCAGCGCGCCCACCGCCGTGGTGCCGAGGCCGTGGCCGACGATGGCGTAGTCGGCGAGCAGGAAGAGCGGCTCGGCGACCAGCGCGCCGAACGCGGGCAGCGCGAGCCGCAGAATCTCCCGGTCCCGGGGTGTAATGGGCATTTGTCTATTATGGCCATTACACGGCGTGTCGGGCCAACTTTCTTTCCTCCACAGTCGGTGGACACTGTTTGCCCAGGTCAGACGATGATCGGTGCATATCCGAAAGAGTTATCCCCAGGCTCGTCCACAGAGCTTTCACATCCTGGGCGCGATAGTGCACAGCTCACCCACAGGGTTGTCCACAGGCCGCGTTGCCCTCACGCGCCGAACGAGCGAAACTGTCACACCGGTCGGCTACAAGTGGGGGTGGTGCGACCGCCTGCGAGGTTGTTCGAGGGGGCGCGGTGAGCATTGACGAAGAGGGCGGCGGAGGCCCCGGTTTCGAGCGCACCCCGCCGCACAACATCGAGGCCGAGCAGTCGGTGCTCGGCGGCATGCTGCTGTCGAAGGACGCCATCGCCGACGTCGTCGAGATCCTGCGGTCCGACGACTTCTACCGGCCCGCCCACCAGATGGTCTACGACGTCATCACCGACCTCTACGGCCGCGGCGAGCCCGCCGACGCCGTCACCGTCTTCGACGAGCTGCAGAAACGCGGCGAGATGGCCCGGGTGGGCGGCGCCGCCTACCTGCACACGCTCACGGCGGTCGTCCCCACGGCCGCCAACGCCGGCTACTACGCCAAGATCGTGCGCGAGCAGGCGATCCTGCGCCGCCTCATCGAGGCCGGCACCCGCATCGTCTCCTTCGGCTACGGCGGCCAGAACGAGGAGGTCGACGACCTCGTCGACCGCGCCCAGGCGGAGATCTACAAGGTCACCGAGCGCCGCACGTCGGAGGACTACGCGCCGCTGGCCGACATCATGCCGGGCGCCCTCGACGAGCTGGAGGCCATCGGCAGCCGCGGCGGCCAGATGGTCGGCGTCCCGACCGGCTTCCAGGACCTCGACCAGCTCACCAACGGCCTCCACCCAGGCCAGATGATCGTCGTGGCCGCCCGCCCGGCCATCGGCAAGGCGCTGGCCCTGGACACCCCGCTGCCCACGCCGACCGGCTGGACGACGATGGGCGAGGTCGAGGTCGGCGACGAGCTGATCGGAGCCGACGGCAGGCCGACCAGGGTGGTCGCGGCGACCGACGTGATGCACGACAGGCCGTGTTACGAGGTGGAGTTCAGCGACGGCACGGTGATCGTCGCGGACGCCCAGCACCAGTGGCGTACGTCCACGCGCGCGGCCAGGAAGGCGGCCGGCACGCTGCCGTCCTTCCACTGGACGGCGGAGGCGGTCCGGCGGGTCGAAGAGGCCCGCGACGCGGCGTCCGCACATCCGGACAGGCTGGTGACGCATCGCGAGGCCCTTGAGACCGTGGGGGAGGAGTTCCGCAATGTCCTCCACACCGTCCAGCGTCAGGTGGGCCCCATAGAGAAGGTTCTCACCGCCGTGGGCGGCCCGATCAGGAGCTACTCCTGGCATGCCCCCGCCTATCGGGCGGGCGAGCTCCACAGCGCTCTCTACGCGCGGATCACCACGCCGAAGAACGCCGCCACCACCGCGGAGCACCAGCACGTCGTGACGACGGAGGAGATCGCCGCCACCCTCCGCTGCGCGACCGCCGACCGGCGGCCCAACCACGCGGTGGCGGTGGCCGCGCCGTTCGCGCTGGAGGAGCGCGAGCTTCCGCTGTCCCCGTACGTGCTCGGCGTGTGGCTGGGCGACGGCCACAGCGCGGCCGCGCGGTTCTCGACCATCGACCCGGAGATCATCGAGAACATCGAAGCCGAGGGCGTCCGGGTCACCCGCGTGGGCTCCTCGATCTCCTACCAGCTGACCCTTCCGGAGCCGCCGCCGTCCCGGCGGACATGCGTGGTGTGCGGCGCCGGGTTCGTGCCCAAGACCTCGCAGGTCCGCACTTGTGGAAGGAGCTGCGGAGCGAGGGCCCGTTCGCTCTCCGAGCCGGTTGCCGCGCCCACGTGTCCCGACTGCGGCGGCCGCTCAAGCGGGCTGCGGCGGTGTCAGGCCTGCCATCTCGAACACGGCACCGTCCAGGGCATCCTTCGTACTCTGGGCGTTCTCGGCGACAAGCGCATCCCCGCGAGCTACCTGCGGGCCTCCGAGGGGCAGCGACGAGCCCTGCTGGCCGGACTGCTCGACTCCGACGGTTACGTCAGCGCCGCGGGGCAGATCCAGTTCGCCGTCACCAGCAAGAGTCTGGCCGCCGACGTGCACGAGCTGGTGCTGAGCCTCGGCTACAAGGCGACCATGCGTACCAAGCCGGTCAGAGGCAGGTCCGAGGAGAGCTCGACCTGCTACATGATCAATTTCACGACCTCCGACAAGCTCTTCCGGCTGCCGAGGAAGGCGGCCAGGCAGGTCGACGCCACCCATCCCAAGACTCTGGTCCGCTACATCGTCGATGTGCGGAAGATCGAGAGCCGTCCGGTGCGCTGCGTCGAGGTCGACAACGCGGATCACATGTACCTGGCCGGCCGGGCCTGCATTCCCACCCACAACAGCACGTTGGGCCTCGACTTCGCACGTTCTGCGGCGATCAAGCATGGGATGACCACCGTCATCTTCTCGCTGGAGATGTCCCGTAACGAGATCACCATGCGTCTGCTGTCCGCCGAGGCCAGGGTCGCCCTGCACGCGATGCGCTCGGGCATGATGGGCGACGACGACTGGACCCGCCTCGCGCGCAGGATGAGCGAGGTGGCCGAGGCGCCGCTGTTCATCGACGACTCGCCCAACATGTCGATGATGGAGATCCGGGCCAAGTGCCGGCGCCTCAAACAGCGCAACGACCTGCGGTTCGTGGTCATCGACTACCTCCAGCTCATGAGTTCGCCGAAGAAGACCGAGAGCCGCCAGAACGAGGTCTCGGAGATCTCCCGTGCGATCAAGCTGCTGGCCAAGGAGCTGGAGGTGCCGGTCATCGCGATCTCCCAGCTCAACCGAGGCCCCGAGCAGCGCACGGACAAGCGCCCGGCGGTCAGCGACCTTCGCGAGTCGGGCTGCCTGACCGCCGCCACCCGCGTCATGCGCGCCGACACCGGCGCCGAGGTGTCGATCGGCGAACTGCTGGAGAGCGGCGCGCGCGACATCCCGGTGTGGTCGCTCGACGAACGGCTGCGGCTCGTGCCGCGCACGATGACACACGCCTTCCCGAGCGGGGTCAAGGAGGTCTTCCGCCTGCGTCTGCGCTCCGGACGTGAGATCGAGGCCACCGCGAACCACCCCTTCCTGACCTACGACGGCTGGCGGCCGCTGGGTGAGCTGACCACCGGGTCCCGGCTGGCGGTCCCACGCCACGTTCCGGCCCCGCAGGGCCTCCAGGAGTGGCCGGAGGCGGAGATCGTGCTGCTCGCGCACATGATCGGCGACGGCTCCTTCGTCAAGCGTCAGCCGATCCGCTACGCGAGCACGGACGAGGCCTGCCTGACAGCGGTGACGCGGGCGGCCGAGCACTTCGGGATCAGTGCCGTCCGCGATGAGTACGTTGCCGCACGGGTCACCACCTTGAGGTTGCCGGCTCCCCACCGGCTGACTCATGGCAGGCGCAACCCCGTCGCCGCCTGGCTGGACGGCTTGGGGCTCTTCGGGTTGCGGAGCCATGAGAAGTTCGTCCCTGATGGAGTCTTCTCCCTGTCCAAGAAGCAGATCGCGCTGTTCCTGCGGCACCTGTGGGCCACCGATGGCTGTGTGTGGTGGGACGCGAAGAGCGGTCAGTCGAGGATCTACTACGCCTCGACGAGCCGCAGGCTGGTCGACGACGTGGCTCGGCTGCTCCTCCGGTTCAACGTGATGACCCGCGTGAAGGAGGTGCCAAAGGACGGCCACAGGCCCGGATACCAGTTGGTCGTCTACGGTGCCGAGAACCAGCTGCGGTTCCTGGACGAGGTGGGCGTGCACGGCGAGCGGTCGGCGCAGGCGGACGCGTCCGCGGGCCGGCTGCGGGAGATCAAGGGCAACACCAATCTGGACACGGTTCCCCGCGAGATCTGGGACCGCGTGCGCGGCGTGCTGTCGGAGCGCGGCATGACTCACCGGGAGTTCTCCGCCCGGCTCGGCACCCAGTTCTGCGGCAGCACGTTGTGGAAGCACGCGCCGAGCCGGGAACGTCTGGGCAAGGTGGCTTCGATCCTCGACGACGCCGACATGGAGATGCTGGCGACGAACGACGTGTTCTGGGACGAGGTCGCATCGATCGAGAGCCTGGGCGATCAGCCGGTGTTCGACGCCACGGTCCTCGGCACCCACAACTTCGTCGCCAACGGCATCGCGGTGCACAACAGCATCGAACAGGACGCCGACATGGTCATCCTGTTGCACCGCGAGGACGCCTACGAGCGGGAGTCCCCCCGGGCCGGTGAGGCCGACCTGATCGTGGCCAAGCACCGTAACGGCCCCACCGCCACGGTGACCGTGGCCTTCCAGGGTCACTACAGCCGTTTCGTGGACATGGCCCAGCACTAAGACGTGAAAGCCCGGTCAAGGTGTGACAAACCAGACAGCGCGGAAGGGATGGCGATCGATCATCGGGGCGCTTTACCCGATGACTGAAGCAAAGGGGAGAACGCCATGACCATCCTGATCGCCTACGACGGCTCGGCCGACTCGCGCAGCGCCATCGAGTTCGCCGCCAAGCACCTGGCCGCCCAGCCGACCGTCGTCGTCACCGTGTGGGAGCCGCTGCTCGTGCAGCTCAGGAAGCACCCGCTGGCGGCGGGGGCGATCTCCCCCGAGACCGAGACCGAGGGGCAGGCCCAGGCCGAGTACTACGCCAAGGAAGGCGCCGAGCTGGCCACCGCCGCCGGGCTGCCCGAGGTGAGCTACCGCGCGGTCGCCGACAACGAGTCGATCTGGAAGACGATCGTCGACGTGGCCGACGAGCTGGACGCCTCGCTCATCGTGACCGGTTCGCGTGGCCTGGCGGGGGTCAGGTCGGTGCTGCTCGGCAGCGTGTCCAACCATGTGCTGCACCACGCCCACCGGCCGACGCTCATCGTTCCGCCGGTTGCGCAGCCGAAGGCGTGACGCAGCAGACCTTGGGCGGGGACAGCCGGGTGTCCATGCGACGGGCGCCCGGTCCCTCCTCGCCGAGCCGGTCGCGGGGGTTGGCCACCGGGCACCGGTCGAGCGACAGGCAGCCGCAGCCGATGCAGTCGGTCAGGTCGTCGCGCAGGCGCTGAAGCTGTTCGATGCGGTCGTCGAGCTCGCCGCGCCAGGCGGCCGACAGCCTGGCCCAGTCCTCCCGGTTGGGGGTGCGCCCGTCGGGCAGCTCGGAGAGCGCGTCCTTGATGGTGGCGAGGGGGATGCCGAGGCGTTGGGAGAGCCGGATGAAGGCGACTCTGCGCAGCGTGTCGCGGTGGTAGCGGCGCTGGTTGCCGGCCGTGCGGCGGCTGGCGATGAGCCCCTTGGTCTCGTAGAAGTGCAGCGCGGAGACGGCCACGCCGCTGCGCTCGGCGAGTTGTCCGACCGTCAGTTCTCTGCTGTTCCAGGCGACCATTCCTGAAGCTTACTTGAGGGTTCGTTCGAAGAACGTCTCCAGCACGACGACGGTCTGGGTGCCGGTCACGCCGTCCACCTCGAAGATCTGGCGCAGGACGTCCTGGAGCTCCTTGGTGCTGGACGTGCGCACCTTGAGCAGCAGCGACGCGGGCCCGGCGATGACGTGGGCCTCCTCGACGGCGGGGATCCGCGCCAGCAGGCCGGCGCTGTCGCCCATCCAGCTCGCGCCGTCCACCAGCACGTAGGCGGTGACCGTGCGGCCGAGGGCGTCCTGGTCCACCTCGATCGTGGTGCGCCTGATCACGCCGCGCTCGCGCAGCTTGCGTACGCGTTCGTGCGCGGCCCCGCTGGACAGCCCCACCGCCTTGCCGAGCGCGGCGTACGACTGCGTGGCGTCCTCCAGCAGCAGCCCGATTAGTGTCCTGTCGATCTCATCCATGACCGAATGGTATCTGGTGAAATGTGCTGATGGTCGAATGCCGTATGGTGGCCGCCATGGACACGATCCCCACCGAGTTCGAGGTTCTGGACGAGCGTTTCGCCACGATCGGCGGCGACGACCGGATCGAACGCCTTTACACCGGCACCCGCTGGGCCGAGGGCCCCGTCTACTTCCCGGCCGGCCGCTTCCTGGTCTGGAGTGACATCCCCAACGAGCGCATGCTGCGCTGGGACGAGATGACCGGCGCCGTCGGTCCGTTCCGGCAGCCGTCCGGCTACACCAACGGCAACACCCTCGACCGCGAGGGCCGGTTGATCTCGTGCGAGCAGGGCAACCGCCGCGTCACCCGCACCGAGCCCGACGGCTCGATCACCGTCATCGCCGACCGTTGGCAGGGCAAGCGCCTCAACAGCCCCAACGACGCGGTCGTGCGCTCCGACGGCTCGGTCTGGTTCACCGACCCCCCGTACGGCATCACCAGCAACTACGAGGGCGTCGCGGCCGAGCAGGAGATCGACGGCTGCCACGTCTACCGCGCCGACCCGGTGACCGGCGAGGTGCGCGTGGTGGCCGACGACTTCGTCCGCCCCAACGGCCTGGCCTTCTCCCTCGACGAGAAGCTCCTGTACGTCGCCGACACCAGGGCCAGGCACCTGCGCGTCTTCGAGGTGCGCGAGGACGGCACGCTGTCGGGCGGCCGGGTCTTCGCGGAGGGCACCCAGGCCGACAACTTCGACGGCATGCGCCTCGACGACACCGGCCGGGTCTGGGCCGCGGCGGGCAAGGCGCTGCTCTGCCACGACCCCGACGGCACCCTGATCGGCCGGCTCAGGCTGCCGGAGTTCACGGCGAACCTGGTGTTCGGCGGGCTGAAGAGGAATCGGCTGTTCATCGCCTCCTCCTCTTCGCTCTACTCCCTGATGACCAACGTCACCGGCGCCCGCCCGGTCTGGGCCCGCCGCTGACGTCCCTACTCCCACCGGAACAGCCGCACGGCCAGGCCCCCGAACACCGCCAGCCCCGCGGCCATCACCACCAGGTGCAGGAGCTGGGGGCTCTGCCCCGCCCAGGTGTCCTTGAGCGCCTGGGCGAACGGCCCGGCCACGGAGAAGTCGCTGACCTTGCGCAGGGCGTCCGGCATCATCTCGCGCGGCAGCCACATGCCGCCGACGAACATGAGCGGGAACATCACCGCCGACCCGATCCCCGAGGCAGCCTTCCCGTTGGGCGCCAGCGCCGCGATCACCAGGCCGATGGCCATCAGCGCGGCGGTGCCGAGCAGGAAGACCAGCACGAACCCGAGCCACTGCCTGGGCGCCGACGTGCCGAACGCCGCCATCCCGGCCACGATCAGCACGACCGTGGACACGGCCCCGACGGTCAGGTTGATCAGGAGCTGGACGGTCAGCAGCCGTCCGGGATGCACCGGCGTGGTGGACATGCGCCTGAGCACGCCCTGCTCCCGGTAGCCGGCCAGCACGGTGGGCAGCACGCTGAGGGCCAGCGTCAGCAGCGCGAGCAGGGTCATCAGGGCCGGCATCTGCGCGTCCACCGACCGCAGACCGGAGGCGTCGGGCTTGGTCATGTCCGGCACGCTGAGCCCCAGCACCAGCAGCAGGCCGACCGGCAACCCGATGGTGAAGATCATGAACGGCCAGTCGCGCAGGTGCAGCTTGGCCTCCACGAGCAGGATCTTCCTCATGACAACTTCCTTCCGGTGAGCGCGAGGAACGCGTCGTCCAGGGTCGCCTGCTCGATGCGCAGGTCGGCCGGGATGATCTGGTGCTGCGCCAGGGCCAGCGTGACCACGTGGGCGAGGTTGCCGGTGCCGGACACCGAGACCTGCCCGCCGTGCCGGACGACCTCGCGCACCTCGGGCAGCGCCAGCAGCACGGCGTCGTCCAGCGGGCCGGAGGGGCGGAACCGTACGTGCTGCTCGGCCCCCACCTGGGCGATCAGCCCCGCGGGCGTGTCGGTGGCCACCACCTTGCCCGCGTCGATGAGCGCGAGCCGGTCGCAGAGCCGCTCGGCCTCCTCCATGAAGTGGGTGACCAGCACGATCGTCACGCCCGAGTCGCGCACCTGCTCGATCAGCTCCCAGGTGTCCCTGCGGGCCTGCGGGTCGAGGCCGGTGGTCAGCTCGTCGAGGACCGCCACCCGCGGCCGGCCCACCAGCGCCAGCGCGACCGACAGCCGCTGCCGCTGGCCGCCGGAGAGGCTCTTGAAGGCGGCGTCCCGCTTGTGCGCCAGACCGACGTGTTCGAGCAGTTCCCGCCAGTCGGCCGGGTCGGGGTAGAAGGAGGCGTACAGGTCCAGGGCCTCCCACACCTTGATCTTCTCCGGCAGCGCGGCGCTCTGCAGCTGCATGCCGAGCACCTGGCGCAGCTCGTCCCGGTCGCGCCGCGGGTCCAGGCCCGCCACGCGTACGGTGCCGCCGTCCGCCGGGCGCATGCCCGCCACGCACTCCACGGTCGTGGTCTTGCCGGCGCCGTTGGGGCCGAGGATGCCGAAGATCTCGCCCTCGGCGACCTCGAAAGACACGTCGTCCACCGCGAGGTGGTTCGGATACTGCTTGCGCAGGTTCCGCACTTCGATCACCTTCATGGCATCGACGCTAGGAGCTGCGGGTTTCCCGGGGAATCTCGGTAGATGCCGAGCAAGGGTGTATCTAGGTGCAATGTCCCCGGCGGCGATGGTGGCGCAGACTGGGGGCATGCTTCAACGGTTCGGGCAGGTCGCGGTCTTGTTCGCGCTGCTGCTGGTCGAGGTGGCGCTGATCCCCTTGGCCGGCGCCATGATCATGCTGTCGTTCGCGCTGGGGATGGTCTTCTTCTTCCCGTGGCAGGCCAGGCTGGTGAGGCGGGCGGCCGAGCGGCACCGGCGCCTGCTGCGCGCCTGGACCGGCGTCGAGATCGAGGCGCCCTACCTGCCCGAGCCGCCGCCGCCGGTCCCCATGGCCGACGGCCTCTACCGCGTCGACCGCACGCTGTACAAGTCGCCGCGCATGCCGGCCTGGAACGACCGGTTCAAGTGGCTGCTCACCGACCCGGCGACCTGGCGCGACACGCTCTGGCTGACGCTCGACCCGATCGTCAAGATCGTCCTGCTGCCGCTGTTCGTCCTGCTCCCGGCGCGCGGCCTGCGTCTGTACGCCCTCACCGTCCGCCTGCTGCTCGGCGCCACCTCCGCCAGCCGCCTGGCCGTCCAGATCACCCATCTGCGGCAGGTGCGCAACCTCGCCGCCGACTCCCAGGCCGCCGAGATGCGCAGGATCGAACGCGACCTGCACGACGGCACCCAGGCCCGCCTGGTGGCCATCGGCATGACGCTGGGCGCGGTGGAACAGCTCATCGACGACAACCCGGCCGCCGCCAAGGCCCTGCTGGCCAAGACCAGGGACGCCTCCGCCGAGACCCTGACCGAGCTGCGCACCGTCATCCGCGGCATCCACCCGCCGGTGCTGGCCGAACGCGGCCTCGCCGACGCCGTACGCGCCCTGGCCATGGACAGCCCGCTGCGCGTCAAGGTGGACGTCGAGCTGCCCCACCGCCTGGAACCCCCGGTGGAGGCGGCGGCCTACTTCGCGATCAGCGAACTGCTCGCCAACGCGGCCCGGCACAGCGGCGCCGAGTCGGTGGCCATCGACATCAGCGTCAACGGCGCGGCCCTGCGCGTCACCGTCAGCGACGACGGCATGGGCGGCGCCGACCCGGCCAAGGGCAGCGGCCTGACCGGCATCGAACGCCGCCTGGCCGCCTTCGACGGCGTGCTGGCCCTGCACAGCCCGCCGGGCGGCCCGACCACCGTCACCCTGGACATCCCGCACGTCCTGCCCGAGCAGGCCGACCAGGCGAAGCTGCCTCCCAAGAAGGCCGCCACGATCGCCGTCCTGTACGGCACGGCCTGGTGCCCGCTCTTCCCCCAGGGCCTCGTCACGGCCGTCTTCAAGGCGTTCCACATCGACGAGCGCAGCTGGTTCCTGGCCCTCTACCTGCCCGAGCCCCTGCAGTGGCCGGTGATCGTGGCCAACATCGCCCTCGGCACGCTCATGTACATTGCGGCCATGCGCATCCGGCTCGTCCACAACAGAAGCCTCGTACTCGGCCGCGTCGGCGGTCTGGGGCCCTGCTGATGAAGCGGGTGCTCGTCGCCGAAGACCTCTACCTGCTCAGAGACGGCCTGGTCCACCTGCTGCAGGCGCACGGCTTCACGGTCGTCGCCGCCGTCGAGAGCGGGCCGGAGCTGCTGAAGGGCCTGCTGGAGCTGCGTCCCGACGTCTCGGTCGTCGACGTACGGCTGCCGCCCACGTTCACCGACGAGGGCCTGCAGGCCGCGCTGGCCGCCCGCGCGCAGATTCCAGGGCTGCCCGTTCTGGTGCTGTCGCAGCACGTCGAGCAGCTCTACGCCCGCGAGCTGCTGGCCGACGGCTCTGGCGGCATCGGCTACCTGCTGAAGGACCGGGTGTTCAACGCGGAGCAGTTCGTCGACGCCGTGCGCAGGGTGGCCGAAGGCGGCACCGCGATGGACCCCGAGGTGATCGCCAAGCTGCTGGCCAGCAACGCCAGGAACGAGCCGCTGGCCGCGCTCACGCCCCGCGAGCGCGAGGTGCTGGAGGCCATGGCGGAGGGCCGCTCCAACGCCGCGATCTCCCAGCGGCTCTTCCTCAGCGAGAGCGCCGTCGCCAAGCACACGGCCGGCATCTTCGCCAAGCTCGGCCTGGCCCCCTCCGACGACGACAACCGCCGCGTCCTCGCCGTGCTCGCCTACCTGAACAGCCGCGCCTGACGCCCTTCCGGTCCCACCAGGCCCATCGTGCACAGGACGCCCAACCGTGCCCGGACACAGCCGGAGTTGTCGGTGGGAGCGGCTATTTTCATAGAGGCACGGCGCGACGAAAGGGTGGATCCTCGTGAAGATCCGGGTTAACCGCGATGTACTGGCAGATGCGGTGGCATGGGCCGCCAGAGTCCTGCCCAGCCGCCCGGTGGTGCCCGTACTCTCCGGGTTGCTGCTGGAGGCGGGCGACGAGCTGAGCCTGTCCGCCTTCGACTACGACGTCTCCGCGCGCGCCCTGGTCGACGCCGACATCGTCGAGTCCGGGAGCGTGCTCATCCCCGGCCGGCTGCTCGCCGAGATCAGCCGCAGCCTGCCGGCCGAAGACGTCGAGATCGTCACCGAAGGCGCCGAGGCCGTGCTGACCTGCGGAAGCGCCGAGTTCGGGCTGATCACGATGCCGGTCGAGGACTTCCCGGCCCTGCCGACGATGCCCCCGAGCATCGGCGCGATCGGCGGCGGCGTGTTCGCCTCCGCGGTGAGCCAGGTCGCGCCCGCCGCCAGCCGCGACGACACGCTGCCGATGCTCACCGGCATCCGGGTCGACATCGAGGGCGAGTCCGTGGCGATGGCCTCCACCGACCGCTACCGCATCGCCGCCCGCGACTTCACCTGGCGTCCGGCCGCGCCCGACGTCGCCGTCTCGGCCATGGTGCCGGCGAAGGTGCTGGTCGAGGTGGCCAAGTCGCTGCGCGGCGGCGAGGTGTCGGTCGCGATGGGCGACGGCGTGGCCGGGTTCGAGAGCGTCGGCCGCAGCACCACCGTGCGCCTGCTGGACGAGCAGTTCATCGACTACCGGGCCAGGCTGACCTCCGACTGGTCGATCAGGGCCGACGTCGCGGTGACTCCGTTCGTCAACGCGATCAAGCGGGTGGCCCTGGTCGCCGAGCGCAACACCGCGATCCGGCTGTCGTTCACGCAGGGCCAGGTGCTGATCCAGGCGGGCGGCGGCGACATCGGGCGCGGCACCGAGATGGTCCCCTGCGAGCTGCGCGGCGACGACATCCAGATCGCCTTCCAGTCGCAGTTCCTGCTCGACGGCCTGACCGGCATCGAAGGCGAGCTGGCCAGGATCAACATGGAGTCGCCCACCAGGCCCGCCCTCATCCAGGACGTGCCGGGCGACGCCCAGCCCGCCTTCCGCTACCTCGTCATGTCGTTGCGCCTGACCTGAGCGGCCGTCACTCCGCCGCGCGCGTCTGCCGCTCGGCGACCAGCTTGAAGACCCTCTTGAACTCCGCGTACGCCTGCTCGCCCACGGCCCGTGCGTGCGCGGCCTCCATCTCGGCGATGATCGCGTCCGACTTCACCATGTGGTCCAGCGCCTTGTCCGTCGGCACGATCAGCTTGGCCCGCCGGTCGGCCGGGTCGGGCTGCCGCTCCACGTAGCCGAGCGCGACCAGCTCGTCCACCAGCGTGCCGATCACCTGCTTGTGCTGCCCCGACTGCGCGGCCAGGTCGGTCGCCCTGCTGCCCTCCTCGTCCAGGTAGGCCAGCACGGCGCCGTGCCGCGGCCGCAGCCCCGGATGGCCCTGCTCGGCCAGCTTGGCGAACAGGTCGCGCTGCAGGGCGAAGAGTGTGCGCCCCGCCAGGACCCCCAGATCTGGTTCGTCCTGCTTGCGATGACTCCTGCGCACGGGCGGCCCTCCAATTAGTCACTGATTTTGACTGTCACTGATTCTTACTATATCGTCATGCCATGACCACGACGGTGGAACTCACCAGATTCAGAGTGTCCCCGGAACGCGCCGGCCAGTTGCTGGCGGCTCGTCCGGGCATGCTCGCCGACTTCGCGGCCGACCGCGCCGGATTCCTCGGCGCCCGGCTGGTCCGCCTGTCCGACGACGAGTGGCTGGACATCGTCGACTGGCGCTCGGGCGACGACTTCGCCGCCTCCCGTGCCAAGGGCGCGAACCTGCCCGGCATCCAGAAGTTCTTCGACCTGATCGACGAGTTGATCTCTGCAGAAGAGGGGACATTGCGATGACCATCCTGATCACCGGTGCCACCGGCACCGTCTCCGGGGCCGTGCTGAAGTCGCTGGGCGACCTGAGCGACGTGCGCGTCCTGGTGCGTGACGCGGCCAAGGCCCCCGAGGGCGTCGAAGTGGCCGTCGGCGACCTCGACCAGCCTGCCACGCTCGACGCCGCATTCGAGGGGGTCGACACCCTGTGGCTGCTGACCGCCATGGGCCCCCAGGCGCCCCATGCGAGCATGAACGCCTTGTGGGCGGCCCGGAAGGCGGGGGTGCGGCACGTCGTGCGCCTGTCGGCCATCGGAGCCGCGCACGACGCCCCCACGCGCAACGGCCGCCTGCACGCGCTCTCCGACGTCGAGCTGGCCGCCTCGGGCCTCGACTGGACCGTCATCCGCCCGGCCTTCTTCATGCAGAACCTGCTCGGCTCGGTGGCCGGCGACACCCTCTACGGCGGCACGGGCGAGGGCCGGATCGGGCTGATCGACGTCCGCGACATCGGCGACTTCGCCGCCGCGGTGCTGCGCGACCCGGCGCCGCACAAGGGCCGCACCTACACCCTCACGGGCCCGGCCAGCATCTCGATGGGGGAGGCGGCCACCGCCCTGACCGAGGTCTACGGCACGCCGATCGCCTACCAACCCGTCGCCCCCGACGACGCCTACCGCTCGATGCTCGACGCCGGCCTGCGCGAGTGGGACGCGGCCGTCACCAGGGAATACCTCACGGCCTACGCCGCGAACTGGGGCGACCTGACGACGACGGCCTTCACCGACGTGACCGGCCGCCCGGGCCGCAGCTTCACCGAGTTCGCCAAGGACCATGCGGCCGAGCTGCGCCCCGCCGCCTGAGGGCCGGTCAGGAGTCGGTGAGGGCGATGAGGATGTGCTCCATGCACGCGTGCCCGGCCCGCTCGGCCGCGGTGGCGTCGCCGGCGGCGATGGCGCGGGCGATGGCGTCGTGCGGGATGTAGCTCTTGTTGAACGACGTGCCCGCGGCCGTGATGCTGGCCCGCAGAGCCGCCGAGAAGTCCTCGTAGAGGTCGATGAGCACGAGATTGTGGGTGGCGTGCGCGACCGCCATGTGGAAGGCGAGGTCGGCCTCGACGAAGAAGTCGGGGTCGTCCAGCTCCCAGGCGCGGTCGCGTTCGGCCAGCGCGGCCTCGATGCGGCGGATGTCCTCGTCGGTGCGGCGGGTCGCGGCCAGCCGGGCGGACTCGACCTCCAGCGCGCGCCGCACCTCAAGGATCTCCAACTGCTCGGCCTGGCGCAGCCGGCGCAGCATCGCCCCCGACAGCTCACTGGTCGCCCGGACGTAAGTGCCGTCCCCCTGACGGCACTCGAGCAGCCCGGCGTGCGTCAACGCGCGCACGGCCTCGCGAACGGTGTTGCGTCCCACTCCGAGCTGCTCGGCGAGCACGGTCTCGGTGGGGATCTTGCCGTTCATCTGCCACGACCCTGAGGTGATCTGCTCCTTGAGCTGATCGATCACCTGGTCGACGAGCGAAGCCCGCTGCGCCGTACGCAGACTCACAGTCCGCCTCCTCCGGGGAAACCAATCATCCTATGAGTCAATGACTGGTCGACCCTAATTATTCCAGACTCAAAAGTCCAAATCTGGAGCTCCCGGAGGTTCAGTGCGCGACCGTGGCCTCGACCGTCACCCCTGCCAACGCGGAGCGAACTCCGGCAGCTTCAAGGGCTTTACGATATGCGGCGGTCTGCTGTGCTCTTGCCCCGACCCTCCCGTAAAGGTCACCCAGCTCGCGCCAGCAGCGGGCGGCCTGCCTGTCGGACCCGAACACCGGACGGTCGAGCGAGTCGAGCAGTTCGTGCGCGGTACGGAGCTGCGTCGTGGCACTGCCGTCGAGGTCGAGCGCGACGGTGGCGAGCACCAGGTTCGCCTCGGCCGGCGTGGTGCCCGAACCGTCGTGGGCCAGCCCCAGCGCCGTGGTGGCCAGCTCGGCGGCACCCGCCTGGTCGCCCGCCCGCAGCCGCACCCGAGCGTGCGCGACCAGGCTCTCGCCGTGCTCGCGGACGCTGCCGGGGGAGGACGCGAACGCCCGCGACGCGGCGGCGGCCAGCCGCTCGGCCTCGTCGAGCGGCGCGGTGACCAGCCTGGACCAGTGCATGGCCGCCCGCGCGAGCTGCAGCGCGAGCCGGGACTGACGACCGGCCATGATGGCGTCGTCGGCCAGGCGCACGGCCAGCGCGGAGTCCTCACCGGCGGCGGCGGCGGAGCTCGCCTGCCACAGGGCGTGGATCTCCTCGGAACGGTCCATAACTTCAGGAACGCCGCTGTTGTCCAGCACCCGCTTGACGTACTCGAGCTCGGGGGAGTCGCCCTGACGCTCGCTGCGCGCCTCGACCAGAGCGGTGGCCAGGTCGACCGCGATCTCGCCCTGCGAGATGGACAGCCGCTCGGCCTGCTCCAGCGCGGCCGCGGCCAGGTCGCGAGCCCTCAGCCGGTCGCCGGCCCGCTGGTAGCAGCGGCTCAGCGCGATCGTGAGCGGCAGGTCGGCCAGCCGCTCGGGATGCGCGGCGGCCTCCCTGCGCAGCCGTTCGAACGCCTCGACGGCCTGGCCGAGACGCCCCTGGACCTCCAGCGCACGGGCCCGGCCGAAGCGGGCGTGCGCGGTGAGCATGGCGTTCTCCTCGTCGGCCGCCTTCACGATCTCCGTGAAGCGGTCGGCCGCCACCGCGGGGTCGCCGTGCTGAAGCTCCAGCTCGGCATGGCGAAGACCCAGCTCGGTGTCGATGCGCTGCCGCGGCTCGATGCCGTGCAGGAGGAACTCGGTGGTGCATCCCAGCCGCTCGGCGAGGAGGCGGGCCACGACAGGAGTCGGCGTACGCTTGCCCGACTCGATGAGCGAGACATAACTGTCAGACAGGTCGGGTCCGGCCAGCTGGGCCTGAGACATCCGCCTGTTCAGCCGCAGTCCACGGACGCGGTCACCGATGGTTCCCTGACTCGGCATCTCATCTCTCAAGGCGGGGAAGGGTCAACAACACGCAATGATTGCATGAAGTAGCCGAATCTGGTATCCCCGCGTGAAGAATTTGCCGCGCGGAGATTAATCGTCGCTGTCGTCCTTGCTGGGGAAAAGCATCTGGCAGACCTCCAGGTAGAGGGTCTCCGGATACGGAATGTACTCGACCGTTGACAGAGCCTGGTCCTGACCAGCGGACTCGAGGATGAACTCGCCGTAACCGAGCATGCGGCCCAGGAGAGATCGCTGGAAGCTCATGTCGGTGACCTTGCCGAGCGGCATCATCGCGACCTTGCGCGTGATCAACCCGGTGGTGAGCAACATCCGCTTGGACGTCACCACAAAGTAATCGACCGACCACTCCGCGACTTTCCACACGAAACGCACGAGCAGCAGCAGCCACAGCCACCACACCACGACGAGCGCCGTGCCGCCGGACTCCCCTCCACCGAAGAACTTGCTGAGGAGCCCGGCGATGACCAGGCCGCCGAAGACCTCGGCGACCGGGCGCAGCAGCACGGCGGGATGACGCCGCACCATGATGACCTGTTGTTCGTTGGGGAGGAGGTAGCGGTTGACCGACGACGGAGCAGAGTCCCCGTGGGTCACCAGTCTCATGCGAGGTTGTTCACAAATTGGGCCAGAGAGTCGGCCGCGTTGAACACCGTGTCGAACGCCCCCTTCACCGCGTCTGCGGCATCAGCTGGTCGTGCGAACAGGTAGTACGCCACAAATGCGATCCCACTGTATGTGAGGACTTTTTTGACCTGCACTGTCGCCTCCGTGCCACTAACCCACTCCACCCGCCGTATACATTACCCACCCGGTAGCCGGGGTAAAGGTAACTTGGCGGGTTAGTTTTGATCTTGCTTAGCCACGTTCGCTGGCGACCAGCGCCAGGACGTGAAGGTGCTTCCGGGCGATGCGCTCCACAAGGCTCGGATGCGCATAGCCGGTGACCTCCAGCGCGCCGTAGTGCGCTGCTTCCACACAGCGGGTTACGGTGGTGGAGGAATGCACGCCGGCGAACTCGTCGCGCAGCGCGGCCTCGACCTCCGCGTACGGGGTCGGGTCGGCCTCGGTGTGCTCGCTCATGCGCCCTCCTGTGCTGGTCGCATGAGACGGGGCGCTGCTGTTGCCGGTCGGTCGCTCGTTCACGAGGACTCCTCGGCACCGGGCATGTCGCTCATCGTGCTTCCCCCACGCGCATGCGGAAGTTCCCTTCCTGTCTCTTCGTACCCACCCAACCACAGTATGTAACGAAGTGGCGACCCAGCGTAAGGAGAAGGGGAGCCGATGGAAGGGTCAGACCACGCCGTAGAGGCGGTCGCCGGCGTCGCCGAGGCCGGGGACGATGTAGCCGTTCTCGTTGAGGCGCTCGTCGAGGGCGGCGGTGACCACGCGGATGGGCTTGCCGGAGCCGGCGAACACCTTGTCCATGTACGCCAGGCCCTCGGGGGCGGCCAGCAGGCAGATGGCCGTGACGTCGACCGCGCCGCGGTCGAACAGGAACTGCACGGCCGCGGCGAGCGTGCCGCCGGTGGCGAGCATCGGGTCGACGACGAAGCACTGACGCCCGGACAGGTCGTCGGGCAGGCGGGTGGCGTACGTCTCGGCCAGGAGGGTGGACTCGTTGCGGATCATGCCGAGGAAGCCGACCTCGGCGGTGGGCAGCAGCCGGGTCATGCCGTCGAGCATGCCGAGCCCGGCGCGCAGGATGGGCACGACGAGCGGCTGGGGCTTGGCCAGGCGCACGCCGTGGGCGGGGGAGACCGGGGTCTGGACGGTGACGTCGGTGACCCGGACGTCGCGCGTCGCCTCGTACGCCAGCAGCGTCACCAACTCGTCCGCGAGCCTGCGGAAGGTCGGGGAGTCGGTGCGGACATCGCGCAGCGTGGTGAGCTTGTGGGCCACGAGCGGATGGTCGACGACGAGGGTTTCCATAGCGCCCAACGGTATCCGGTGGACGGAGCGGTGGCATCCCGGGCCTTTGGTTTTGATCACAATTTGGTCGGAGAAGCACACGCCGCGTGGCCTGTTCTGGAACGATTGGGGTCTGGTGCGAACCTGTCGTGTCAGAGGCTCGGGTGGGGATGGCGATGACAGACGAAGATGCGCTCGACTTCGCCATAGTGATTTACCGCGAGGACGAGCGGTGGCACGCTGAGCTGCTGCCCGTCACGCTCACGTCCGACCTCCAGGGCCTGATCCAGGCCCTCAGGCAGCAGCCGAGCGAGAGCGGCACCATCGGCCTGATCGCCGTCGGCGACGAGTTCTTCGTGGCGCTGCGCGTGCTCGGCGAGCGGGTCGACGTCTTCCTGTCCGACATCGCCGCCTCCTGGGACTTCCCGCTCGCCCGTCAGGTGCTGCACTACCTCGACGTGCCGGTCCCCGACGAGGAGGAGCTCGACGAGATCCTCCAGGACGAGGAGACCGTGCTGCCGGCGGGAGATCTGTCGATCTTCGCCGATCTCGGATTGGACGAGATGGAGCTGGGCATCCTCTCCGGCGACATCGATCTCCTCCCCGAAGATGTGCTGTCCAGCATCGCCGCGCGACTCGGCTTCTCCGAGCCGTTCGAGCGTGCCATCGAATCGGTCTTCGGCTGAACCCCCCTGGAGTGCGGGCATGGCGTCCAACACCTTCTCTGCGGCTTTTGTCAGGACTTCCGACGGCTGGACCGGCGCAGAGGTCGATCTGCGCCACGCGGAGATCGTCGACGACTTCGGTGACGCCGTCATCGAGACCCTGGGCCTGACGGGCGACGAGCTGGCCCTGCTCTGCGTCGAGGTCGAGGACGAATGGTTCGCCATCGCCCGCTACCGCGGCGAGGACGAGCCCCGGGTGTTCCTGTCGGACGTGCACGCGATCTCCTCCAACAGCATGGGCGAGCTGTTCGCCGAGTTCGCCGGCGTGGCCCCCGACAAGGAGGGCAACGGGCTCGGCGTGCGTCCCGCCGGTGACTTCGAGCTGCTCAGCGACCTCGGCGTGAGCTCGGAGGAACTGCTGGAGCTGAGCATGGAGGAGGGCCTGCTGCCCGCCGACGTCCTCTCGGTGATCGCCGAACGGCTGTCGTTCGCCGACGAGCTCGACCGGTTGCGTTGACCCACGAGGAAGCGATGCGCCTGGCCCTGGCCGAGGCCGTCGCGGCCGGCGGCAGGGGCGAGATCCCCGTCGGCGCCGTCGTGCTCGGCCCGCTGGGCGAGGTGCTGGCCGCGGCCGGCAACGACCGCGAGTCCGCCGCGGATCCCACCGCGCACGCCGAGGTGCTGGCGCTCAGGCGGGCCGCCGCGCTGCGCGGCGAGTGGCGGCTGAGCGGCTGCACGCTGGTGGTCACACTGGAGCCGTGCACGATGTGCGCGGGCGCGTCAGTCCTCGCCCGGGTCGACCGGATCGTGTACGGCGCCGTCGACGCCAAGGCCGGCGCCGTGGGCTCGCTCTGGGACGTCGTACGCGACCGCAGGCTCAACCATCGGCCCGAGGTCGTCATGGGCGTCCTGGCCGAAGAATGCTCCGCTGTCCTCAAGACGTTCTTCGCTACTCGGAGAATCCGGTAAGCTCGTCCGCGGTGGTGTCGCCTAGTGGCCGAGGGCGCACGCCTCGAAAGCGTGTGATGGGGCAACTCATCCGTGGGTTCAAATCCCACCACCACCGCCAGCGGGCCTCCGACGACCTCGGAGGCCCTTTTCTTTTGCCCTCAGGGCTGCTGGGTGGGCCCGTCGGCCGGCGGATTCAGGTTGAGCTGGACGTCCGGCGGGCTGTCCTCGACGACCTGCGTCTGGACCGTCCCGCCGCCGCGGGTCTCCGGACGGCCGTCGTCGGTCAGGACGAAGAACAGCGCGCCGCAGGCGCTCAGGAGCAGCAGCGGCAGCCCGATGGCCAGCAGCACGATCAGGTTGCGATTGTCGAGCGGCCCGGGCTCCTCGACGTACTCGTGCGCCGGCGGCTGCGAGTAGTAGGACGGCGGGCCGTATCCGGGTGGCGGCCACGACCCGTGTGGCGGTGGATACGACACGGCATTCTCCGAACGATGTTGAAAGACGCGGACGTGACACACGGCACGTCGATCAGGTTGACACATGAAAAAGGGAGCCGCGAATGGCGGCTCCCTTTTCCGGCGCGTTTCAGTTGGGCAGATCCAGGACCCTGGCGTGCAGGATCGACCGTTGGTGCAGGGCCGCGCGCAGGGCCCGGTGGAGGCCGTCCTCCAGGTAGAGCTCGCCCTGCCACTGCACGACGTGCGGGAACAGGTCGCCGTAGAAAGTGGAGTCCGCGGCGAGCAGCGAGTGCAGGTCCAGCATGGCCTTCGTGGTGATCAACGAGTCGAGCCGGACCTGCCTGGGAGGGATCTGCGCCCACTCTCGGTTCGTCAGACCGTGTTCGGGATAAGGGCGTCCGTCGCCGACGAGCTTGAAGATCACCCACCTCATTTTAGGAGAGAATTCGACCTGCTGCGTTGTCCAGGGCTATCGGCCCAGCTCAGACTGTTCGCACTCGCCCGGCCGGCCGTTTTGGTAGCCGCGCTGGAAGGCGTTGACGCGTTGCTCGGACGAGCCGTGCGTAAACGATTCGGGATCGATTCTGCCGCTCGTGCGTTGCTGGATTCTGTCGTCGCCCACGGCGGCCGCGGCGTCCAGTGCCTCGGCGATTTCCGTCTGGGTGAAGGCCTTTTCGTAGAAGCCGGTGCGGACGGCGTTGTGCGCCCACACGCCCGCGTAGCAGTCGGCCTGGAGCTCGACGGGGACCGAGCTGCCGGTGTCCGACTGGAGGGCCCCACGCAGGTCCTGGACGTGATGGCCGTATTCGTGGGCGATCACGTACGCCTGGGCGAAGGGGCCGCCCTTGGCGCCGAACTGGCTGTGGAGCTGGTCGAAGAAGCTCAGGTCGAGGTAGACGCGCTGGTCGCTCGGGCAGTAGAACGGCCCGACGGCGGAGCTGGCCGCGCCGCAGCCGGTGCGGAGGCTGCCGGAGTACAGGATCGTCTTCGACGTCCGGTAGTCGGGGATCTCCTGCTTCCAGTAGTCCTGGATGCTGTTGACCACCCCGACGACGCGGCACTTCTCCGACTGGTCGGCGTCCTTGCCCGTCTTGCACTCCTCGGCGAGTTTGGCCGGGGGTTGCTTCTGCGCCGGCTCGGCGTCGCCGCCCCCGCCGCCGAGGTTGTTGAGCACGAACACCAGCACTAAGGCGATCAGGCCGACGATGCCGCCGCCCCCGAGGACCATGCCGCCGGGGAAGCCGCCGCCCGAGAACCCGCCGCCACCGCGACCGCCGACGTCCTCGACCTGCGACGAGTCGAGGTTGACGTCGTCCTTGAAATCCATATCTGACGTCCCTTCTGGGTGCTGCCCGCTAGAGAGCTTCCCCAGGAGGGCGTCTAGATGCCATCCGAGAAGGTGTCACATCTGTCCGGGAGGCCGCTGTCGTATCCGACGCTGAACCACTTCTCGCGTTGCTGGGAGGTGCCGTGGGTGAACGCGTCGGGCGTGACGCGGCCCTGCGAGCGCCGCTGGATGCTGTCGTCGCCGACCGCCGCGGCGGCGTCGAGGGCCTGGTTGATGTCGGCCTGCGAGAACGGTTCGCGGTAGAAGCCCGTCTTGACCGCGTTGTGCGCCCAGACGCCGGCGTAGCAGTCGGCCTGCAGCTCCAGGCGCACGGACGCGCTGCCGGCGCCCGGCCGGCTGTTGTTGCCGACCTTGTCCATGGTGCCGAGCAGGTTCTGGACGTGGTGGCCGTACTCGTGGGCGACCACGTACGCCTGGGCGAACGGGCCGCCCTCGGCGCCGAAGTCGCGCTGGAGCGTGTCGAAGAAGGCCAGGTCCAGGTAGACCTTGCGGTCGCGCGGGCAGTAGAACGGGCCCACGGCCGAGTCGGCGGGGCCGCAGCCGGTGTTCACCGCCCGCGAGAACAGCACGGTCTTGGCCGGCGTGTACTGCTGGTCGCGTTCCTTGAACTCCTGCCGCCAGTAGGACTGGATGCTGTTCACCGTGCCGACGATCCGGCAGTCCTCCGACTGGTCGGCGTCGGCGCCCGTACGGCAGCGCTCGGCCAGGTTGCCGCTGGGGGAGAGCTGGCCGGGGGCGGTCGGGTAGCGTCCGCCGCCCTGCTCGCCGCCTTCGTCGCCGCTGAACGGCGTGGGGGCGAGCTTGAACAGGAACAGCCCGGCCACCGCCAGGACCAGCAGCAGGCAGCCGCCGCCACGGCCGCCGATGGGCAACATGCAGCCGCCGCCCGGCATCCCGCCCCAGCCGCCGCCGCCCCGGCCGGGCTGGGAGCCGGAGGCCCGGACGTCCTCGACCTGTGAGGGGTCGAGTGGCGCGTCGTCGTCGAACTGCATGCCCTGTGTCATCCCCCGTAGTCGGTCGATTACGCAAGGCAATATGTGGGACCGTGATTTTCTGCCATTTGTCAGCTAATCTGCCGCTATGACGGGTGGGTTGGTGGGGATCGCGCTGGTGTCCCTGGGCATGGTTCTGACGCCCGGACCGAACATGATCTATCTGGTCTCCCGCTCGATCAGCCAGGGCCGTCGTGCCGGGCTGATCTCGCTCGTCGGCGTCGCGCTCGGGTTCATGACTTACCTGACGGCGACGTGCCTCGGGCTGACGGCCGTGTTCGCGTACGTGCCGGTGGCCTACACGGCGCTCAAGCTGGCCGGGGCCGCGTACCTGCTCTGGATGGCCTGGAACGCGGTCAGGCCGGGCGGCGCCTCGGTCTTCCAGCCGCGCGAGCTGGCGGTCGAGAGGCCGCGGAAACTGTTCGCCATGGGGCTGTTTACCTGCCTGCTCAACCCCAAGATCGCGATCCTGTACCTGTCGCTGCTGCCGCAGTTCATCGACCCCGGCATGGGGCACGTGCTGCTGCAGAGCCTCGCGCTCGGCTCGGTGCAGATCGCGATCGGCACGCTGGTCAACGCGCTGATCGCGATCTCGGCCGGCGGCCTCGCCGCCTTCCTCGTCCGGCATCCGGTGTGGCTGCGGGTGCAGCGGTACGCGATGGGGACCGTGCTCGGCGTCTTCGCCGTGCGGATGGTCGCCGACCGCTCCAAGGCGCTCGTGCCGGCCTGACCGGGCTCTACTGGCTCACCTGGGCCCTGAAGCGCTCGTGGGCGGCCTGCTTGGAGATCCCCATGGCCTCCCCGATCTCCGCCCAGGAGGCGCCGTTGTCCCGCGCCCCGGCGACGGCCTGGTCGAGCAGCGTCCGCTGCCAGCTCTCCACCTGGGACAGCAGGGTGAGCGCGGCCAGCGGCCGGTCGGCCGCGAGCTTGACGACCTGCTCGCACAGCAGGTTCGACTTGATCACCAGCCAGCTGGGCGGGGCGGCGGCGAGCAGCGGCGGCGTGTGCCTGCTCCACCACCGGTACTCCGCCTCCTTGGCCCCCTCCGGCGTCGCCGGATACCGCCGCCGATCGGTCCACCCGCACGAACAGGCGGCCTGATACCCGACGAACGTCCTGGTGAAGGCGCTGGACGACGAGGCCAGCTCCCCGTCGGGCAGGACGGGCGCGACGAAACCCTCGTGCCCGGGAAGCTCGGCAGTGCTCAGAGTCATAATCGTCAAGATATCCTGACGATTCCAGTTCTCGCCACCCGTGACGGCCGTCAGGCACCGTCATCGGGGTTCAGCGTCTCGGCCACCTGGCGGTGCACCCGGGTGAGGGCGAGGACCAGCACCACGAGGATGACGTCCAGGATCGGCACGGACACCAGCGGCGGCAGCCGGCGCGCCGCGAGCCCGGCGACTGCGCAGGCGCCGCAGGCGAGGAGCCGGGCCGCCCACGCCCGGCCCGTGGTGACGTAGTACCACCACGCCTGCGCGACCAGGTACAGGATCGGGCCGCCGAACAGCAGCAGGCTCAGCTGGACGCTGCCCGGCCCGGTGGTGCGGCCGATCGCCAGCGCGGCCCCGACCGCCAGGGAACGACCATGGCATCGACCTCGGTCAGCCGCGTGCTGCCCGCGTCCCCGCAGCGGGTCTGGGACCTCATCGGCGGGTTCCACTCCCTGCCCGACTGGCTTCCCTACATTCCCGAGAGCACCATGCTCGAAGGCGGCCGCGTCCGCCGGCTGGCGAACCCGGACGGCGAGGTGATCGTCGAACGCCTCATGCATTTCAGCGAGACCGAGCGCCACTACACCTGCTCCATCATCGAAGCGCCCTTCCCGGTCACCGGCTACCTCTCCACCCTGCGCGTGCACTCGATCCCCGGCCGCGAGGACGCCGCCGAGGTGCAATGGTCCGGCTGCTTCACCCCGGTCGGGGTGAGCGAGAGCGAGGCGGTCGCCCTGTTCACCACCATCTTCCGTGACGGCCTCGACGCCCTGCACGCTTCCCTGACCGCCTAATGGGAGTTACCGGGTCGGCTCAGCGCCCCGGGCGCCTGGCGACCAGCACCTCGGCGGTCAGCCGCTGCTCCCACCGGCCCGCGGGATTGCCGGCGAGCAGCGCCCGTCGCAGTGCTTCGACGAAGGCGGGCAGCCGGTCGCCGAGCCTGGCGGGCGAGCTGTAGGAGTAGGAGAGCTGGAGCCCGATCAGTCCGTCCACGTCCCACGTCAGCCGTCGGCTGAACACCCGGGACTCCAGGCTGCTGAAGGGCGAGGCGGCGAGCACGTCGCTGTGGTGCTCGCCGGTGGCGTGGAACGAACTGGCGGCGGTGTGGATGTCGAGGCCGAACTCCTCGCACACTCGTCTCTCGATCGGCTGCCACGGTTGCGCGTCCGGCTGCCACGGCTCACCCTGCCGCCTCGCGGGGCCGACCAGTGCCACCACGCCGCCGGGCGGCAGCAGCCCGTCCAGCTCCACCAGCACGGACCGGCGGTCCATCCAGTGGAACGACCGTCCCATCACCACGTGATCGAACGGCGGCAACGCCCCCAGACCGGTCGAGTCACCACGCAGCCAGACGATGTTCGCGACGCCCCCGGCCAGCCGCCTGCCCTCCGCCAGCATCTCCCGCGCCGGATCCACGGCGAGCACGGCCCCGACCCGCCGCGCCAGAGGGATCGCGATCGTCCCGGGGCCACAGCCGAGATCCAGCACCCGGCTGCCCGCGCCGAACGTCTTCGCCAGATGCTCAGTCGTCGCCTGCCCGTGGCCTGGACGGTACCTGGCGTAGTACGGCGCGGCACTGCCGAACACATCCTCCATGCACGGGACCATACGGTCGAGGCGCCCGAGGACGACACAACGCCAGAAGGGCCATGCCGTTGACCTGGCATGACCCTTCTGAACTGGCGGAGGATAGGGGATTTGAACCCCTGATAGGTTGCCCTATACACGCTTTCCAAGTCTGCGGACCTTCGTTCACCGCCGGTCGTAGGGGTCTCTAGCTGCGGCGTCAGCTCCGACGCCGACTTCGGTGAACGTCCCTGTACAGGGGTGAATTGAGACTGGGAATGAGACTGCGGAACAGAACCCGGCTGTGCATCCAAGTAGCCGGTCCTCTGCGTCGTGACTTCCTCTTCCTGCCATGCAGATGCGGTCACTACTCTGATCCCGGCCGTTGATCGACATGGATACGAGGTACGTCCGGTGGGTGCCAGGTCTCTGGTTGTTGGTGTGAGTTTGCTGTTAGCCGTTGGCTCGCTGACCCTGTCGGCGGGAAGCGCGGCATCCGAGGTTGTTCGTCCGGCCAGCGCCTCGCCCTTGGGCACTCAGATCGGTGGCTCCCTCAAGGGGCACACTGGTTATGTACTGGCCTTGGCTGTGGGCAAGCGTAGTGATGGCACGCCTGTCGTCGTCTCCGGTGGTTCCGACAAGACCATCCGCATTTGGAATCTGAACACCGGAAAACCGATAGGGAAGCCTCTGAGAGGGCACCGGCAAGAGGTCTACAGTCTGGTGATCGATAAGCGCAGTGACGGCACACCGGTCATCATTTCCGGCGGTGAAGAGGACAGCACTGTACGAATCTGGGACCTGGACACCGGCAAGCCGCTAGGGAAGCCCGTTGTGGCTGAACGCAACATCATGTGGGGCGTCGCAACGGAGAGACTCCGAGATGGCACGCCTGTCATAGCCGCCACCGCAGGAGGAATCAGTTCGGCCGTCGGCCTGTGGAACTTGAACACCGGCAAGCACATCAAGAGGTCGTTCTCCGAATCCTTCCCCACCACTACGAGGTACTTGGCGACCGGAAAGCGCAACGACGGCAACCCCGTAGTCGTCACTGGCAACTCTGAGGGTCGTACGCGCATCTGGAGCCTGGAGACGGGAAAGCCGCTCAGCAAGTACCTCTTCAGCTGTCACCAGTGCCAGGCCCGAGCCTTGGCGATCGGGAAGCGCCGAGACGGCACGCCTGTCGCCGTCTCCGCGAACACCGACTATCCGCTTCCGGATGAAGACGCACCTGATGGCAAGATCTGGATGTACAGCCTGAACACGGGAAAGCCTGTCGGGAAGTCCATCCGGATCCCTGCCACCACGTTCGCCGGCATGGCAGTGGGACAGCGCCGTGACGGCTCCACCGTTCTCGGCTACGGCGATGACTCCGGCAACGTGTCGGTCTGGGATCTCGACACAGGAAGTGCAGTGGGAGAGCCCTTCACTGCTCATTCCGGCACGATCTTCACTGTGGCGACGGGCAAGCGCAGTGACGGGACTCCTGTCCTGATCACCGGTGGCTGGGACAAGGCGATACGCGTCTGGAGCCTGGGGTCTTAGAAGACGGTTCCGCCAGGCGAGGAAGTGCAGCTGAAACTGCCCTCGTGAAGATCCGGCTGTAACACCAGCCCCCCGAGTGTTGCAGCCGTTCCGCGCGAAGCGCGCTCAGGGGGCGTGCGAAGCGCTGTTCAGCTCTTCGCATGTCATCGCGCAGGGACAGCGGGGACAGGTTCCAGAGGGTCCGTCTCAGATAGGAAACCTGTGTTTGCGCTGGTCATGATAGGTGCGGGGACGTCTGGGACGGCAGGGACACGAGCCGTCCGTTCTACGGGCCTACGGGCCTACATGCTTCATGCCATGCAGCTCCAATACCTTGGCGACAGCCAGGGCGCGGGGGTGGTATCGAGGGGCGTCCCAGGAGATGAAGACGTTGTGTGAGGTGAGGATGGGCTCGCGGAAGATCCCTGGCCGGTAGAGGTCGGCCAGCACGCCCACGCTCTCGACTGCTCGAACGGTGTACAAGGTGAAGTCCTCCCGCAGCATCGGGCATTCCTCCAGAGCCTTGGGGATGCAACTCCAACACGTCGGTGGGGCGTTGGTACGGCCGCTGTTAGAGCCGGTGCGCTCGAACACGGTCTCGGTTAGGGGCCAGGGGATCAGGTGCGATCCAGAGTCCACCGCCGGAGCGCCGCACACTTGGCACAGCAGCTTGTCCATGCATCGCCACTGCCGGCGCGTGTTGAGCTTCCTCATGCGCTCAGGTCCCCGCTGTTGAGGCTTGTCTCGCAAGTCGCGAGTCCTTGCGCGGAGGATGCCCGGCCGCCAGGGATCTGCGTTGGGTGGAGTAATCCAATCTCCGGGCTGAGATGGCTGGTAGGCCAGGCGTAGCCGCCCGGCGAAGGGCTCGAAGGCGATCGAATCTGTCACCAGCTCGTTGGCGAACGCGATCGTGTACGGAACGGTCTTGTACCCGGTCATGGTTGCACTTCCCTGTGTGGAGTCGGTCACCATGCGCTTAAGATTGCTCTATAGCGTAATAGCGTAAAGGTGCAGAAGCGCTATTGCACCAGAATCATGGGACGGTGCAGGTTGATCCGAACTCGTTCACGCCGCTCTACCGGCAGGTGGCTGACCTGCTGCGCGCCCAGATCGAAGAGGGCACACTGCGGCCAGGAGACAAGCTCAAGAACGAAGACGCCCTGGCAGAGGAGTTCGGCACGGGCAAGGCGACCGTTCGTCAGGCGCTCCGGCTCCTGCGTACCGAAGGGCTCATCGACACGGAGAACCGGCGGGGGAGCACCGTCCGGCAGCCACCGGAGTTGACCGTGGTGAGCCTTGAGAAGCCCGCGAGGATCACTGCCCGGATGCCGACGGCCAAGGAGCGCATGACCTTGAACCTGCCGGAGGGCGAACCCGTGTTGGTCGTCACCTATTCGGATGGTCGGGCTGAGGTCCTGGCGCGATCAGCGATCGACGCTGGTCCTGCGGCAGGGGAGCAGAAGGGGTAGGGAGCCCCTGGGAGGCCCTGAGAAGCGAGAAGAGCGCCGCTCTGAACCTCACAGATGCTCGCGACCCAGTTCTTGCGGGAACGAGCTCAGGGCGCGGATTCTCATGTGAGCGCTGTTGCCAGTTCCTGCATACCTGTGACGATGAGATCCGCTCCTGCGTCACCAAGCCGCTCGACCTTCCCCGGTCGATTGGCGTAGCCGACGGCAACTACCCCGGCGTGCTTGGACGCCTCAACATCCGTCGTGGAGTCGCCGACCAGGAGAGCAGAGGACGGCTCCGCGCCGAGATGGGTCAGCGCCTGATTGAGCAGGTGAGGGTTCGGCTTCATAAGCGACGGGTCCGCAGTGGCTCGCGCGGAGACGTACTGCACCAGGTCGGTGAGTCCTTCTCGGTCCAAGAAGGTCGTCACCGCGGCCACTGAGTTGTTGCTGACGATGGCCACGGGCAGGGCCTTGTCGCGTGCCCGTTCCATGAGTTTCGACGCTCCCGGCGTCGGCCGTGCCACTCCGGCCGCCTTCACCTCCAACTCGGTGAGTCTCCTCATGGCGAGCTCGTTGAGTTCGTCGCCAAGGGATGCGCTGTGCCGGAACACCTCCAGCGGGTCATTGGTGGCACGCACTTTCGGTGGAAGCTGTGCGCCAGCTGCTGCCAGCGTGGCGCGGAGAGCATCCGCGACCGTAGGCGCCGGCAGTCCGGCGAAGATGTCGCAGACCGGCCCGTCGAAGTCGAGCAGGAGGCACCGAGTCTCGCCCATGACTGCCCGGACGGCCGCCGATCCCGAAAGCGCCATCACGTCGCCTCGTGGGCGACGCTGTTCCACACGGCGTCGAACCACGCGGACGACTGCTCGACGAACTGAGCCGACGTCGAATCGGGACCATCGCTCAACGCGAAGTGGAAGAGCTCGGTGTCCTTCCCCATCAGGTCGAACATCTCGACAGGCCCACCGCCCAACGCCACGGTGTGCTCTGCCACGGCGTAGTAGCCGAAGAACGCCTCTTCCCCATTGATCACGTACATCTTGGACCGGGGCGGCTCTCCGCTGATCCGCACCTGGGCAGACGCATGCGCCACCAGGCCGAGATCTCTCAGCTCATGGACCGAGTCCACGATGGCCTGGGCGTGCCGGGAGATGATCTTTTCTGCCCGCTGTCTGAACAGGGGCTCGTCCTGCCCGTTGTCCACCCGGCAGGGGAGGGACCAAGGGCGGCTGGTGTCAGGCAGCAGGAGCCGGATGGAGATGCGCTCGGGAGTCAGGCGACCCGCCCGGATGTTGTCGAGCGCTTCCTGAACCGCGCCGTGCAACGTCTCGCCCGAGAACCCGGCGAAGTCTATGGACACCTCAGGCCGCTTGAACGCTTCCTCAATGTGAGGACGCAGGCCGACAGGGCGCGCGGTCTTCTCCCGAACGAACACGCCGCTTCCCTGTCGGGAAACGATCAGCCCTTCTTCCCTGAGCAGGCGGATTGCTTGCTGGATCGTCTGGCGCGCCACGCCGAAGGTCTTGGCGAGCTCCGGCCCTGAGGGGAGCTTCTCCCCGGGCGCGAACTTCCTGGTGAGGATGGCCGCTCTGAGCTGCGTAGCGACCTGCTGAAAGGGCGGACGAGGGTCGTCCGGATCGAGTCTCATGCCTCGATCGTAGCGTCACCTGAACAACATTACTAACCAAGTTGGCCATGTCTCTTGACATGACTAGGCAGGCCAATCAACATGATGCTTGTACAACCTGCCTAGCCAACCTGGTCAGGTGGGTAGTGTGCCGGACTGCTTAGCGGCCTAGCTGGCCAAGCAGCCCGAACTGCACAGCCGGAAGACATGGGAAGGCGCCGACATCGGCGCACGCCGACGGGCTGGAGCAACCGCCGTAGTTGAGAACTGAATCCGGGTCACCGCCTCCCACTGAAAAGGCGGCCTGATCAGGGGGAATCGGCCCCTGATCGGACGGCTCTCAGGTCTTCCGTCATGGGGCCTGAGCAAGTCCCATCGTTCGCTGTCGATCACATTCGGCACCGGAGCGGCCCTCATCCGCCAAGACACGAGCCGCCCCGATGCCTCCTCAAGAGAGGTGTTCTCATCATGACCGAGGACATGCAGTTCGTCTGCATTGTCTGCGAGGGAATGGAAGCGTGCCCACCCGGCACCGAACCTCCCGTCCCCGCTGTCTGTCCCACCTGCGCTCGGCTGACCCTCGCTGATCTCCTGATCGGTACGGGGGTGTCGGCATGAACCGTTCCGTCACCCTGCCCGACCTGCTGACCGCTGTCCTGGACGCCGATCCTGCGTGCGGCCCCGACACGGCCGACCTGTTCACCGGCATCGACGGAGAGCGGCGCGACGAGCGCCAGGAGCGCGAACAGCGCGCCAAGGCCATCTGCCGCCGCTGCCCGGCTCTGGTCGAGTGCCTGGCCTACTCGCTGGAGCTCGACCCCGGTGAGGGCATCTGGGCAGGGCTCAGCCCCGACGACCGAAACGCCATCGCGGCACAGGTGGTGGCGTGATGGCCGGCCGCTTCCAGTGCTCTGAATGCACTCGCCGTTCTCAGAGTCCGTACAGCTGCCGCTACTGCGGCCCTACCGCAGCCGTTCAGGTGCAGCTCTGCCGCACCCACGGCCCGCGTTCGCATGGCGGCTGCCTCGTCTGCCGCGCTCTCGCTCGCTCTCAGTCCGGTCGTTGAAAGGAACAACTCGTCATGAGCATCATCGGTAATCCCGACCCGTCCAACGAGCCGACTCCTGAGGAAATGGCCAGTGCGCTGGCCCACCTGGAAGCGCTCGCAAATCAGGGCTCGGCCTCCACCCCGTCGCCCCGGCCGCAAACAACCGGTGAGACCCGGAGGGTGCGGAAGCTGCGCGCCGAAGTCGCCGAAGCGCACCTGCTGGCCGACCTCCAGGAGGACGACGCCCCGCTGCTGCTGGACACGCCCAAGGTGCGCAAGCGCCGCAAGGCCGCACAGCAGGCGGCGCGGCTCCACACCCTGGCTCAAGACTCCGAGATGCGCGCCTGGCAAGCCGCCCGGATGCGGCGTCTGCTCGTCACCGCCGCGCTCGTCTCGCTCACGCTGGCGTTGGCCTGGTCAACGGCCGGTGTGCAGCACTTCGCCGCCGACGGTGCCGCGCCCTGGTCTCCGGCCTGGATCTTCGCCTGGCTGGTCGAACCGTTCCTGTCCCTGGCCCTGCTGGTCGTGGTCGGCGCACGCGCCTATCTCGGCACGCGAGGCCAACCGCTCGACGACCCCAATCTCGTACGGATCGAGTGGCTGTTCCTGGGGCTCACGCTCTCCATGAACGCCTGGCCGTACCTGCCGTTCGTGGCCGACGACTTCTCACTGTCCCGGCTGGTCCTGCACGTCCTGGGGCCGATCGTCGCGGTGGCGGTCGTGACCGCTCTGCCCATCATCCTGGCTGCGTTCTCCGGTCTCGATCACAGCTCTTCCGGTACCCCTACCACCCCTTCGTACAGGGTGAATGCCGCGACGGTGGACAAGCTGACCGCCCAAGCTCGCCGCCTGGTCGGCACCGGTCAGCTCTCGGTCGACGCAGGGGCGGACAAGTTCCGCCGCGCCCTGGGGTGCGGGATGGACACGGCCCGAGCCGTTCGCGACGCCCTACGCAGCAACCCCAACTTCACCTGAGAGGAGGACTCCCAATGCTCCACATCGCCATCATCGCCACGGCCGCCTGCCTGGCCGTGCCGGTGGCCATCTTCATCCGCATGTTGGTCACCGGCCCGCGCGCGCGGGCTGAGATCCACATGGCCTTCCAGATCAACGCACAGGGCGCGACCTCATCCGCCAAGACTCCGGTCGCGCCCCGCAACCCCGCCCCTAGCAACGGCAACGAGGTGACCTCATCATGACGCAGAACCCGAACGAACCGGAAAACCCACTCGCCGAGGGATCCTTGGCCGATCTAAACGGCTTCCAGTTCGCCGACCCGCCCAAGGCCGACGAGCCCGGCGGCCAGGTCGTGCCACTGAACAGCCGTCGTCGGGCGACCTCCACCGAAGAGGACGCCGAGTCCGACGAGTTCTTTGACTGCGAGACGATCGCCATCGAGGACCAGGCCCTTGGCAGTCCTGTGGATCCGCCCGACGAAGACGCCGTGCCGTACGCCGCGCAGAAGGCTCAGCGTCGGACGCCCATCATCCCCGCCACGCTCCGCACCTGGCAGGGCATCCGGGCGATGCTCTCCTGGCAGGCCAGGGACGCGGGATACGTCGTCGGCTACCACGCCGTACGCGCCCCGAAGTACGCCGCCAAGACGCTCTGGTACGCCGTGCCCGGCCTGTTCGGCACCCTTGGCCGCCTGCTCCACTGGGCCACGGCCGAAGAGGGTAACTGGGCGCTGCGCCAGTACGCCGCCGACCGGAACGACCCCGAGACATGGCTGAAGCTCGACAAGCAGCGCCAGCGTCAGTCCCGGTGGCGCTGGTTCGTGCTGGCCGGAGGCAGCGTCCTGGCCGCTGTCGCGCTGCTCGTGTTCGCCCTGGCCGACCTGCCGACGTGGGTTCGGTGGGCGACTCTGGCCGCCGCGCTGCCGGTGCTAGCACGGGCCGGACGCCCTGCGGACGCGCCCATCACGGATCGCGTCTCGGAGGGACCGCGCTATCGCAAGCTCACCGCCGAGCTGGTCCGTCGGGCTCTGATGCACTGCGGCATCTCCGGCATCAACCAGGCCGTGAGCAAGGACCCGAACGCCATCAGCTTCCCGCAGGAGATCCACCGCGACGGCCCCGGCCACCTGGCCATCATCGACCTGCCCTACGGCGTCGAGGCCGCCGACGTGGTGGCCAGGCGCGGTCGCCTGGCGTCCGCCATGCGCCTGCCGATGGACCAGGTCTGGCCCGAGCCCGGTGCCGGCCACCCCGGCCGTCTCGCGCTCTGGGTCGGCTACCAGCCTGCGTCCGAGATGAAGCAGCCCGCCTGGCCACTCCTGCGAGACGGCAAGGTGGACGTCTTCAAGCCCTTCCCGTTCGCCACCACGCCGCGCATGGAGACCGTCAACGCCTCGCTGATGTTCCGCAACTGGCTCGTGGGCGGACAGCCCGGCTCCGGCAAGACCTTCGCCCTGCGCCTGGCCGTCCTCGCCGCTTCGCTGGACCCGCGCGCCGAGCTGCGCATCTACGAACTCAAGGGCGTCGGGGACTTCAAGGTCCTGGAGCCGGTCTGCACCGAGTACGGCAACGGCTTCGACGACGAGACCAAGGCGCGCTGCGCTGGCATGATCCGCTGGCTCTACAAGGAGTGCGAGCGCCGTTCCAAGCGCATCGCGCACTACGCCGCTCTCGGGAAGGCCCCTGAGAACAAGGTCACTCCCGAACTGGCCAGCCTCAAGGGCTCCGGCCTGCACCCGCTGATCGTCGCCATAGACGAGATCCAGGAACTGTTCCTCGACCCCAAACACGGCAAGGAAGCCGGGGAGATCTGCGAGAAGGTCATCAAGCTCGGGCGCGCCCTGGGCGTGATCCTGCTGATCGGCACCCAGATCCCCGACAAGGACAGCCTGCCGACCGGCATCACCCGCAACGTCAACACTCGCTACTGCATGAGCGTCGCCGACCAGGTCGCCAACGACATGATCCTCGGCACCTCGATGTACAAGAACGGCTACCGCGCCACCGTCTTCCAGCCGGTCGTGGAGGCCGGATGGGGCATCCTGGCTGGTCTGGGCACTCCGGCCGCCCGCCGCTCGTACGAGGTGAACTCCGACGACGCTCAGAAGGTCGTCACCCGGGCCATCGCCCTCCGCGCCGCCGCAGGAACGCTGCCCGAACCTGACACCCAGACTCGTGACGACGCGCCCATCTTCGACCTGCTGGCCGACCTGTCGAAGGTCTGGCCCGCAGGGGAGAACGGCGCCTGGAACGAAACCCTGTGCGGCTACCTGAGCGAGCTGCGACCGGACGTCTACAACGGCTGGGCCTCCGAACAGCTCACCACCGCGCTCAAGCCGCACGGAGTGACGGTCGCCTCCATCGGCCGCCGGATCGACGGCAAGCCCGTCACCAGGCGCGGCATCCGCTTCGATGACCTGGCCGACGCCATCGCCGAACGTAACCGTCGGAACGGTTCCGGCTGACCGCTCGGAGGCTGCTAGCGCTAGCGGCTGACCCTGCTAGCGCTAGCACCTCCGCTAGCACTCCAAAACCTTCCCTGATCAGGGCGTTAGCGCGCTAGCGCCCTGGCTGACGACACCCAAAAAACAGGCCGCTGGAGGCTGTCTTGGACCCCGTCACCTTCCTCGCTATCGCCGCCGCGACGATCGTCGCGATAGTCACTTTCCGTTACGTCATGGCGTGCTGGATCCGGCCGTTCGCCACCTGCCAGAAGTGCCACGGCAAGCGCTACCTGCCCAACCGCATCGGCCGAGGCACCCACGACTGTCGCCGCTGCAACGGCACCGGCCTGCGGCTCCGCTGGGGACGCCACGCCTACAACTTCGCCCGCCGCCTTCACAACGACGGGATCCGATGACCAACCACGAACAGGAGAGCGCCATGACCGTTGACCCGATCCGCTACGCCCTGGCCGCCGCCGCTCGGGGCTGGTATGTCTTCCCGCTTGCTCCGGGCGGCAAGGAGCCGCCCCGCGGCTTCACCCGCTGGGAGGAGCGCGCCACTGTCCAGCCCGACGTCATCCGCGCCACCTGGTGCAGGCCGTACAACGTCGGCGTTGCCTGCGGCCCGTCGGGGCTCGTGGTCATCGACCTCGATCTGCCGAAGCCCGGCCAGACGCCACCGCCCGCGTGGGACCGCCCCGGCATCCGCGACGGCGCTGATGTCTTCGCGGCCCTGTGCGCCGAGCAGGGGCAGGAACTGCCTCTGGAGACGTTCCAGGTCCGTACGCGGCGCGGCGGCCTGCATCTCTACTACAGCGCCCCTGACGGGGTGACCCTGACCAACACCCAAGACGCGTTGGGCTGGCTGATCGACACGCGAGCAACGGGCGGCTACGTCGTCGGCCCCGGCAGCCGAGTCGCTGCCCGCGACGGTCATGGCCGGTACGAGGTGCTTCACCCCGCGCCCGTGGCTCCGTTGCCGTCCTGGCTGACAGAGCTGCTGCGACCCAAGCCGCTGCCCAGACAGAAACCCGTCTCCATCACTCTCGCCGCCGACCGGCATGGCGCGTACCTGCGCGCCGCGATCACCGGCGAGCTGGAGCGGGTGACCAGCTCACCGCCTCACGGTCACAACATCGCGCTCTACCGTGCGTCGGTCGCTCTCGGGCAACTCGTGGCCGGCGGGGAGCTCGCGGAGGGAGACGTCACGAGCTGGCTCGTCGACGCCGCGCAACAGGTGGGTCAGCCCTTCGGCGAGGCCATGCGCACCATCGCGAGCGGACTACGGGCAGGTGCGCGCCGCCCGCGAACGGTGGCCGCATGACGAACGAACGCCCACCACATCTACGTCTGGTCGCGGGTGATGCGGTTCATGTGACTGGCGACCAAGGAGCTTCACCAAGGCCGTTCCGCACCTCCTGGACCGCCGATGAGTTGATGTCCGTCACCTTCCCGCCGACCAAGTGGGCTGTGCCCGGTGTCATCGCCGAAGGGCTCAACCTGCTGGCCGGTCCTCCCAAGGTCGGCAAGTCGTGGCTGTCACTCGCCACGGCCGTCGCCGTCGCAGGGGGAGGCAAGGCCCTGGAGGCCATCGAGGTAGAGCCCGGCCCGGTGCTGTACCTGGCGTTGGAGGACACACCGCGCCGTCTCCAGTCCCGCATGGGCAAGATCCTGGGAGGCAAGCCAGCCCCGCGCGGACTGACCCTGGCCACCGCATGCGACACCCTTCCCAGAGGAGGAGACCAGTCCATCGCCCGGTGGCTGGAGCGCAACCCGGGCGCACGCATGGTCGTCATCGACGTCTTCGCGAAGGTCCGGGGGACCACGCCGCCTGGACTGTCCGCGTACGACGCCGACTATGCCGCCATGAGCCGGGCCAAGAACCTGGCGGACACCTACGGCGTCGCCGTCGTCCTGGTCCATCACGTCCGCAAGATGGGCTCTGACGACTTCCTGGAGCAGGTCTCAGGCACCAACGGCCTGGCTGGTGCCGCCGACGCCACGTTGGTGCTCAAGCGCCAACGCGGCACCGCCGACGGCGTACTGCATGTCACCGGCCGCGACGTCGAAGAGGCTGAGTACGCGATGGCCTTCCAGCCCGCCGCTGGGGTGTGGCACCTGCTGGACGGACCACCGGAAGATCACACGCTGGGGGAGACCCGCGCGACCATCGTCCGCTACCTCCGCGCGAACCCGAACAGCACACCCAAGGCCATCGCCGACGGCACCGGCCTGTCCTACGAGAACGTCCGCAAGACCTGCCCGCGCATGGCCAGCGACGGACAGCTCTGCGTGGACGCCAACAGCCGCTACCGGGTACCGGCGACACCGGCCCAAGAAGGTGTCCCTGGCGTCCCCGGTGTCCCTAGCCCTGCTTTGACCAGTACGAACGCCATCAACGAGCAGGGACAGACATCCCTGCCCGCTGTCCCTGCCGTCCCTGCACACGAGGAGGACGCGCCGTCATGACCATCACCGTGCCGGACAGCGTCCGGCTCGACATGACCGACATCGCGCCCCAGGAGGACATGCCTTTGCTGCTCACCGTCGAAGAGGCCGCGCACCGGCTCAGGATCGGGCGAACGCAGATGTACCAGCTGGTGAAGACCGGCGAAGTGGAGTCCGTCTGCATCGGCCGCCTCCGCCGCGTCCCCATCGAATGCCTGGCCGCCTACGTGAACAACCTCCTCGAAGGGGGCCGCTGACATGGGACGCAAGCCCAACGGCGCGTCGAGCGTCTACCTCGGGAAGGACGGCTACTGGCACGGGAGGGTGACCGTAGGCGTCAAGGACGATGGGAAGCCGGATCGGCGGCATGTCATGGTCAAGTCGCAAGCAGAGGCCATCCGCCGAGTTCGCGCACTGGAGAGGGAACGCGACAGCGGCAAGGTCCGCAAGGCAGGGCAGTCTTGGACAGTCGAGAAGTGGCTCACGCATTGGATCGAGACCATCGCGGTTCCGCCCTCCATCAGAGAGAGCACGCACTCCGGCTACAAGGTGGACGTCAACACCCACCTGATTCCCGGCATTGGGGCGCATCGTCTCGACAAGCTGACGCCGGAACACCTGGAGAAGCTGTACGCCAAGATCCAGGCGTCGGGTAAATCGGCCGGCACCGCGCATCACGTCCACCGGACGGTACGGACCGCGCTCAACGTCGCGGTGCGTCGTGGGCACATCACCATCAACCCAGCGACCCTTGCCAAGGCCCCGACACTCACCGAAGAGGAGGTAGAGCCGTACGAGATCGACGAGGTCAAGCGACTGCTCAAGGCCGCTGAGGAACTGCCGCGCAACAGCGCGCGATGGGCGGTCGCGCTGGCGCTGGGTCTCCGCCAAGGCGAAGCGCTGGGGCTCAAGTGGGCAGACGTGGACCTCGACAGGGGCAAGCTGCGTGTACGCCGGGGGCGTCAACGTCCGAAGTACGAACACGGCTGCCGGGAGAACTGCGGTCGCAAGCCTGGCTACTGTCCCGACCGAAAGCAGGTGAGAGCCGAGACCGCTGACACCAAGTCCCGCGCGGGCCGCCGCACCATCGGACTCCCGGCTCAGCTCATCGCTCTACTGCGCAAACACCGAGAGGAACAGCAAGTGGAGCGCGCCAAGGCGCGCCAGCTCTGGGAAGAGGGGGACTGGGTCTTCACCACTGCGACTGGTCGTCCCGTCAGCCCATACAGCGACTACCACGAGTGGAAAGACCTCCTGGCTTCGGCCGGGCTGAGGGACGGTCGACTCCACGACGCCCGGCATACCGCCGCGACCGTCCTGCTGATCCTGGGAGTTCCTGAGCGAACCGTGATGGCCATCATGGGGTGGTCCAGCAGCGGCATGGCGCGTCGGTACCAGCACGTCACCGATTCGATCCGTAACACCGTTGCGAAGCAAGTCGGTGGGTTGCTTTGGCAGCCTGCAGAAGACCACGGAGCATCCGAAGAGGTCGTCTAGGTTCTGGATTCAGAGGGGGCGGCGTACTACGCTGCCCCCTCTTTTGTGCCTAGCGAAGGGTGAGCAGCCATTCGTGGAGATGGGCCTCGCTCCCTGGGCGGCTCAACGGTCACCACGCCGACGATGAAGGTGAAATATTGCCAGGGTGAAGCAATGGCTATGGGGTTGGAAGCGAGGCTTATTTCTTCTGAGCTTCGTGAGCTGCATCGTCTTCCTCGTTCTGCTGCTAGGACCCATCGCGCAATGGGCGACGCCAGCAACAGGTATGCGAGGGAAAGAGCTAGCAGACACGATCAACGCTACCCGTCAGATCCTTCTTGCAGCCGTAGGCGGCATCGGGTTGCTGATCGGTGCCGCGTTCACTGCGCGGACTTACTACTTGGCCCAGCGAGGGCAGTTAACTGACCGGTACACCAAGGCGATTGGCCTTCTGGGATCAGACAGGCTCACGGAGCGGATCGGGGGAGTGTACGCCCTGGAGCATCTGATGATCGAGTCAGAGCGCGAGCACGAGACGGTCGTTGAGGTGCTTGCCGCCTTTGTTCGTGATCAGACTGCCTTCTCACCTGTAAGCAGCGCTCCTCAGGAACCTCAGGAACCTCAGGAGGATGAGCGGGCCGCCACATGGCTGGTGAAACCTCGCACTGACGTTCAGGCTGCTCTTACCGTTCTAGGCCGACGCCCCAAGCGCCCAGAGAGAGATGGACTGGTTGACCTGTCGCAGACTGATCTCACCGGAGCTGACCTAGGAGATCTTACATTTGACGGTGCGTGGTTCTGGAGGTCGAAGCTCCGATCGGCGAAGCTTCAAGGAGCCAGCTTTGAGGGAACGGTCTTCTCCCATGCAGACTTGAAGTATGCAGGGCTTTCCTATGCGTCCCTTCGAGGTGCCAAGTTCTACAATACGCAGCTACAGCAAGCCGTCATCCTGAGCGCAAAGCTGCAGGGCGCAGTACTGGAGGACGCCGACCTCCGGGGAGCCTATTTAGCGGCGACCGATCTCCACGAGGCGGTCCTAAAGGGCGCGCAGATGCAGGGAACGGACTTCATCGCCTTCCCCACTGGTCAGCCTGCTGAGCCGACCAGGCGACTGACTGTGGAGCAGCTTGCAGAGGCCGAGATCGATGACTCGACCCGGTTGCCGGAACAGCTCCATGAGGCTCTTCAGGACGTGATGTGTCAGAGACCAGGAACACATGCTGGACCTACAAGCTCGACCGACGGCACCGGGAACACGCCGGCCAAGAGGGTTGGCGGCCTGGCCCGGGAGGGAGACGAGCCCTCCAAGGGAGCCAACTGAGACTAAAACTGAGACTGGAATGCAAGAAGGGGTGTGCCGTGATCACGGCACACCCCTTCTGGACTGGCGGAGGATAGGGGATTTGAACCCCTGATAGGTTGCCCTATACACGCTTTCCAAGCGTGCGCCCTCGGCCACTAGGCGAATCCTCCGCCGACGAGCTTACCGGACTTCCGGCACTGCGGTGACCGCGATTTTTCCAGGACATGCTCAACCCGAACCGTGGAGCGAGCACTGCTGAGGCCGGTTAGACTGTCCAGGGACCCCTCGCGCGGCGTCATCCTGTGAACCTCCCCAGGGCCGGAAGGCAGCAAGGATAAGCGGGCTCTGGCGGGTGTGCGGGGGGTCTCTTCGTTGAGAGCCCCCTCGCAGGCGGGATGGTCGCATGAGCCTTGCGCTTTACCGCAAGTACCGACCCGGGACCTTCGCCGAGGTCAAGGGTCAGGAACACGTCACAGATCCGCTGCGACAGGCGTTGCGTACGGGCCGCATCAACCACGCGTACCTGTTCAGCGGCCCCCGCGGATGTGGCAAGACCTCCAGCGCGCGCATTCTCGCCCGCTCTCTCAACTGCGAGCAGGGCCCGACGCCCGACCCCTGCGGCACCTGCGAGTCGTGTGTGGCGCTCGCCCCGACCGGCCCCGGCCACCTCGACGTCATCGAGATCGACGCGGCCTCCCACGGCGGTGTCGACGACGCGCGTGACCTGCGCGAACGTGCCTTCTTCGCGCCCGTGTCGGCGCGCTACAAGATCTACATCATCGACGAGGCGCACATGGTGACCCGCGAGGGTTTCAACGCGCTGCTCAAGCTCGTCGAGGAGCCTCCGCCGCACCTGAAGTTCATCTTCGCGACGACCGAGCCGGAAAAGGTCATCGGCACCATCAAGTCGCGTACGCACCACTACCCGTTCAGGCTGATGCCGCCGGCGACGCTCAAGGCGCTGATGGAGGAGATCCTCACCTCCGAGAGCGTGCCCTTCGAGCCGCCCGCCCTGCCGCTGGTCGTCCGCGCGGGCGCCGGTTCGGCCCGTGACTCGCTCTCCATCCTCGACCAGCTCCTCGCCGGCGCCGAGGACGACGGCATCACCTACGCCAAGGCCGTCTCCCTGCTCGGCTACACCGACGGCGACCTGCTCGACGAGGTCGTCAACGCGTTCGCAGCGCGCGACGGCGGCCAGGTGTTCCAGGCGGTCAACCGGGTGATCGAGGGCGGCCACGACCCGCGCCGCTTCGCCTCCGACCTGCTGGAGCGCTTCCGCGACCTGGTGATCCTGGCCAACGTGCCCGAGGCGGCGTCCAGCGGGCTGCTCGACCGTCCCGCCGACGAGCTGGAGCGGCTGGTGGGGCAGGCGTCCTCGATGGGGCCGGCCGAGCTCACCCGTGCGGCCGAGATCTTCAACGCGGGGCTCACCGAGATGCGCGGCGCCACCTCGCCGCGGCTGCTGCTCGAACTGATGTGCGCGCGCGTGCTGCTGCCGGGCGCCTCGCAGGGCGAGGCGTCCCTGCTCGCCCGGCTCGAACGTCTGGAGCGCGGCGGCACGGTCGCCCAGATGGCCTCCAGGGCGGGCGCGGTGACGATCCCGCGTCCGGCCGCCCCGGGCGGCGGCCACGACGTGCACGTTCCCGTCGCGCCCCCGGCTGTCTCCGTCGGCACGCCGGCGCCGGTCGGCGGCGACGCGGCGGTTCCGGAGCCTGCGACGCCCGCGGGGAGCAACGGTTCCGCCGGTGGACAGGGGCCGGTGGGCGGCGGGGCCGACGACTGGCCCGAGCCCGTGCGTCCCGGTTCGGCGGCGGCTCCGGCCTCCGACGCGCCCGCACCCGTCGCCCAGGCGCCTGTCGCTCAGGCGCCCGCGGCGGCGGGCCCGGTCGCGGGCGGGGCGGGCGGCATGCAGCAGCAGTGGCCCGCCGTGCTGGCCGCGCTCAAGCAGCGCAGCATCGTGGTCTGGGCCAACGTCAGTACGAACGCCCAGGTCGTGGGCGTCGAAGGCAACCTGGTCACGCTCGGGTTCAGCCAGGTCGGCGCGATGAAGAACTTCACTGGCGGCGGCAAGGACGCCGTCGTGGCGACCGCGCTCGGCGACGTGCTCGGCGGCACCTGGCGGGTCGAGGCGGTGGTCGGCGGCTCTCCGGCGCCCCAGGCCACCCGCGGCCCCGCACGCCAGCAGCCGCCGTCGGGCGGCCACGGCGCCCCCGCTCCTCAGGCGGTCCCGGCCGCGAGCCAGGCGACGACCAGCCCGCAGGGCGGGACGGGCGTCCAGGCGACCTCCCAGGGGCGGTCCGGCTCGCACGGCGGCTCCCAGGACGACCAGGGCTCCCAGGACCCGGGCCAACCTCCGGCCGCCGCGTCAGCGCGTCCGACCACGGAGTCCGCGCGCCCGACCACCGACGAGTCGTGGCCCGACGCGCCCGACGACCTCAGCCCCGGTTCCCCGCCGAGCCCCGACCCCACCCAGACCGTGACCGCCCGGCAGCCCGCCGCCGCGCCGGTCGGAGCGGGGCTGGCCGCCGCGCGGTCGGCCGCCAAGGCGGCGGCTCAGGCGGGTCCGCGTGCCCCGGCGTCACGTGCGGGTGGCACGGCGGCGTGGCCGAGCGCGATCCCGGGCCGTGACAAGGCCGCCGACGCCGACGACGTCGACCCGCTGAACGACGCGGACGCCGACGTCGACGCCGTCTCCGGCATGGCCCTGCTGCAACGCGAGCTCGGCGCCCAGGTCATCGGCGAGATCGACCACACCTGACCGAAGGCCCACTCCGCCCGAGCGGGGGTCCTTGAGCGAGGGTCAGGGGAAGAGTCGGGCGCGGGCGGCGGCCGAGCGGGGGTCCGTCGGCGGGAGGGCCGACAGGCGTTCCAGGATCTGGTAGTCGTCGCGGCCGTTGGGCGTCTGGGCGTAGGTCCACAGGTCGTCGGGCGAGCCGTGGCGCAGGAGGCACGCGCGTACCTGGGCTTCGAGCTCCTCGCGTTCGCGCCGGATGTCCGGCGACTCCGAGCGCGGCAGGAGCGGCCCGGGGTAGGCGCGGGCCAGCGCGGCGGTGTCGCCCGAGTCGAGCAGCCGGCGAACGCCGAGGAAGTCCGCCTCGACCGGGCAGACCAGTCGGTACGGCTTCGCCGCCAGCACCTCCCCGAGCTGACCGCGCAGCCGGTGGATCTCGGCCCGGATGGTCACCGGGTTGCCGTCGTCGCCGTAGAGGTGGAACGAGAGCTGGTCGGCCGACAGGCCCTGCGGGTGCAGGGCGAGCAGGGCGAGGATCTCGGCGTGGCGCAGTGAGAGCTGACGTGGGCGCTCGCCCAGGTCGGCCGTCGGGGTGCCCTCGCCCAGGCAGGTCAGACGCAGGGTGGGCGGCGTCGCGGACGGCGTGTCGCGCAGCAGGTAGCCGTCGCAGAAGGGTTCGAGGAAGGCGACGCTCCCGTCACGCAGGATCATGCGCTGGCCGGACACGGGAAGGCGGGCGCCGAGCCGGCCCATGGGATCGCCCGAGATGACCCGGCCAGTGGGCGACAGCAGGATGCCGCCGCGGTTGCGCAGCGATTCGTAGCGGCGGCGCAGGCGTTCGTCGCGCTCGTGCATCCGTACGGCGAGCTGCGACTCGGCGAGCCTGGCCGTCGCGCCGACCAGGGCGACGGTCGCCGGATGCAGGGACCTTGCGATGCCGCTGACGTCGACGCAGCCGATGACGTCGCCCGACTCCGGATCGCTGATCGGCGCCGCGCTGCACGACCAGACGTGCAGCACCCGCATCAGGTGTTCCTCGGAGTAGACGTGCACCGGCCGGCCGGTGGCCAGCGCGGTGCCGATGCCGTTGGTGCCGGCCATGCACTCGCCCCAGTGATGGCCGTCGGCCAGGCCCACCTGGTCCGCATCGCGCAGGATGCCGCCTTTGCCGTTACGCCAGAGCACTCGTCCGTCACGGTCTGTGACGATCATGACGTGCTCGGCCTCGTCGGCCAGGCCGGAGAGCGTCTGGGCGAGCAGGGGCAGCAGCGGCCGCAGCGGATGAGCCTCGCGGATCTCGACGACGTCGGAGGACTCGCAGACCAAAGGGGCGCTCCGGCCATCCGGGTCGATCCCCGCCGCGAGCGATCGCCGCCATGAGGCCGTGATCAGGGTGCGGGGCGAATCGGGCGAGCTCTGCCCGGTAGCCGCCGCTTCGTGTGCTCCGCGTAGAAGACGGGAGTACGCATCGAGATGGCCGTAACTCATCGGTCACTCCAAGTAGTCAACAACGAGCATCCGTCCTGGCGGCGATATGCGCAAGCTGTTCAGGGGGATTGCGTAGGGTGATTGAATGAACGCAACGTGTGTGCAACGTTGGGCGCACTACCGTTCCGAAACACGCGTCGGCGTGGTGCGGCCGCTCCGTCCGACGTGATGGCCGGGTCTCGGACACTGGAGGGGGGCCGAGATCCGGCCATGACAAAGGTCCGTGACGAATGCCTGGAGGGAAACATGGGGAGCCCTCCCAGTACATGACGCCGCCCAAACACCGTAGGCTCGTGGCAGTCAAGAACCGGAGCCACGAGGAGCGCACGACGGTGAACCCAGGGGATGTCAACCTGCAGCAGCTGCTGGAGCAGGCTCAGCTCATGCAGCAGCAGCTTGTGAGCGCCCAGCAGGAGCTCAACGACGCGCAGATCGAGGGCTCGTCGGGCGGCGGCATGGTCACTGCCGTCGTCAACGGCTCAGGTGAGCTGCTCGAACTCAAGATCGACCCGAGCGTGATCGACGCGGCCGACCCGCAGGACACCGCCGACACGATCGCCGACCTGGTGATCGCGGCCGTCCGCGACGCGGTGCGCGCCGCCGCCGACCTGCAGCAGGAGAAGCTCGGCCCGCTCGCCCAAGGTCTGGGCGGCGGCGGACTCGGACAGCTGCCAGGGTTCTAGGCATGTACGAAGGGGTCGTCCAGAACCTGATCGACGAGCTCGGCATGCTGCCCGGGGTCGGTCCCAAGAGCGCGCAGCGCATCGCGTTCCACCTGCTGGCGGCCGACCCGGCCGACGTCAAGCGGCTGGCGCACGCGCTGCTCGAAGTCAAGGACAAGGTGCGCTTCTGCCGGGTGTGCGGCAACGTGGCCTCCGAGGAGGAGTGCCGCATCTGCCGTGACCCGCGGCGCGACACGCACGTCATCTGCGTGGTCGAGGAGTCGAAGGACGTCGTGGCGATCGAGAAGACGCGCGAGTACCGCGGCACGTACCACGTGCTCGGCGGCGCGATCAGCCCGATCGACGGCATCGGCCCCGACGACCTGCGCATCCGCGAGCTCATGACGCGCCTGGCCGACGGGCGGGTCACCGAGCTCATCCTCGCCACCGACCCCAACCTCGAAGGCGAGGCGACCGCTACCTACCTCGCCCGTCTGGTCAAGCCGATGGGCATCAAAGTGACACGACTCGCCAGCGGCCTGCCGGTGGGCGGTGACCTCGAGTACGCCGACGAGGTGACCCTGGGCCGTGCTTTCGAAGGACGGAGGCTCCTGGATGTCTGATATGTGGGATGTGCTGGCCGAAGAGATCGCCGCGCACGCGCAGAACTACGTCGACGGCCTGACCAGGGTCGCCGGCGGCGAGGGCGGCGACGCGATCTGGTCGCTGCTCCTGGTGGAGGTCGCGCAGGTGAGCCTGGCCGGCGCCAAGCTCGGCGCCAACCGCGACGTGATCCTGTCGGGCAACTACGAGCCGCCGATGAGCGAGGACCCCGACATCGACGGCGTGCGCACGGCGCTGGCCGAGCGGCTGGAGGCGGTCGACGACTACGCCGAGGTGTTCGACCCGTACAAGGACACGTCGGTCACGCCGTACCGGCTGTCGGACGACCTGACCGCGGTGGCCGCCGACCTCATCCACGGACTGCGTCACTTCCACGCGGGCCGTCCGCACGAGGCGCTGTGGTGGTGGCAGTACTCCTACTTCAACACCTGGGGCAACCACGCGGGCGCGGCGATGCGCGCGCTGCAGGCCCTCGCCGCGCACTCGCGGCTCGACGTGGCGGAGGAAGCCACCACCGTGTGATGATCATCCACATAGTGGTATGAACCATCAGGCCCATAAGAGGCCCCCAGTAGACTGGCAGTTCACAGTCCAGACCGGGAGACTCTCGTGGCGCTCGTTGTGCAAAAGTACGGTGGTTCGTCCGTCGCCGACGCGTCCTGCATCAAGCGGGTCGCGCAGCGGATCGTCGCGACGAAAAAAACCGGCAACGACGTGGTCGTGATCGTCTCCGCGATGGGCGACACGACGGATGAGCTGCTCGACCTGGCCGAGCAGGTGTCGCCGCTGCCTCCGGGCCGCGAGCTCGACATGTTGCTGACCTCCGGAGAGCGCATCTCGATGGCCCTGCTGGCCATGGCGATCGCCAACCTCGGTCACGAGGCGCGCTCGTTCACCGGCTCGCAGGCCGGCGTGATCACCGACTCCACCCACGGCAAGGCGCGCATCATCGACGTGACGCCGGGCCGCATCCGTGAGGCGCTCGACCAGGGTCACATCGCGATCGTGGCCGGTTTCCAGGGCGTCTCGCAGGACACCAAGGACATCACCACGCTGGGCCGCGGCGGCTCCGACACCACCGCGGTCGCGCTCGCGGCGGCCCTGGAGGCCGACGTCTGCGAGATCTACACCGACGTCGACGGCATCTTCACGGCCGACCCCCGCATCGTGCCCGTCGCCCGCAAGATCCCCAAGATCTCGTACGACGAGATGATGGAGATGGCGGCCTGCGGCGCGAAGATCCTGCATCTGCGCTGCGTCGAGTACGCTCGGCGGTTCGACCTGCCGATCCACGTACGCAGCTCGTTCAGCACCACGGAAGGCACGTGGGTCGTCTCCGACCCTTACACCGAAGGAACCGAGATGGAGCAGCCGATCATCTCCGGCGTCGCGCACGACCGGAGCGAGGCCAAGATCACTGTTGTCGGGGTCCCCGACAAGGTCGGCGAGGCTGCCTCGATCTTCAAAACGCTGGCCGACGCCGAGATCAACATCGACATGATCGTCCAGAACGTCTCGGCCGCGGCCACGGGCCGCACGGACATCTCCTTCACGCTGCCCACGGCCGACAGCCAGGTGGCGCTGACCGCGCTGAAGAAGATCCAGGGCCGCATCGGCTACGAGTCGCTGCTCTTCGACGACCAGATCGGGAAGGTGTCGCTGATCGGCGCGGGCATGCGCTCGCACCCCGGCGTCACGGCGACGTTCTTCGCGGCCCTCGCCGACGCGGGGGTCAACATCGAGATGATCTCCACCTCGGAGATCCGCATCTCGGTGATCGTCGAGCAGGACGGTGTCGACGCGGCCGTGGCGGCCGCCCACCGTGCCTTCGATCTCGACGCCGACCAGGTCGAAGCTGTGGTTTACGGAGGTAGCGGACGATGAGCAGGCCCAATCTCGCCCTGATCGGCGCCACCGGCGCCGTGGGCACCGTCATGCGGGACATCGTGTCCAGCCGGCAGGACATCTGGGGCGAGATCCGTCTCGTCGCCTCCCCGCGCTCGGCGGGCAAGGTGCTGAGCGTGCGCGGCGAGGACGTCGTGGTCCAGGCGCTCGCGCCCGAGGTCTTCGACGGCATCGACATCGCCATCTTCGACGTGCCCGACGAGGTGTCGGCCGTGTGGGTGCCGATCGCGGCCGAGCGCGGCGCGATCGCGATCGACAAGTCCGGCACGTTCCGCATGGAGCCCGACGTGCCGCTGGTGGTGCCCGAGGTCAACCCGCTCGACGCGCGGCAGCGGCCCAGGAACATCATCTCGACCCCCAACTGCACCACGCTGTCGATGATGGCGGCCATGGGCGCGCTGCACGCCGAGTACGTGCTCAAGGAGCTCGTCGTCGCCTCCTACCAGGCGGTGTCGGGCGCGGGCGTGGCCGGCTCGGCCCGGCTGTACGACGAGGTCGAGGCCCTGGCCGGCGACCGTTCGCTCGGCCAGACGGCCGGCGACGTGCGCAAGGCGCTGGCCGGCAAGCTGCCCGACGAGTCGCCGTTCCCGGCGCCGATCGCGTTCAACGTGGTGCCGTGGGCGGGCTCGTACAAGGACGGCGGCTGGGCGTCCGAGGAGCTCAAGCTGCGCAACGAGTCGCGCAAGATCCTCGGCATCCCCGACCTGAAGGTCTCGGCGACCTGCGTCCGCGTGCCGGTGATCACCACCCACTCGCTGGCCGTGCACGCCCGCTTCGAGCGTGAGATCACGGTCGAGGACGCCCACCGCGTGCTCTCGGCGGCGCCGACGGTGGTGCTGATGGACGACCCGGCCAACGGCGTCTTCCCGACGCCGCTCGAAGTGGTCGGCAACGACCCGACCTACGTGGGCCGCGTCCGCCAGGCGATCGACTTCCCGAACACGCTCGACCTGTTCGTCTGCGGCGACAACCTGCGCAAGGGCGCCGCGCTCAACGCGGCTGAGATCGCCGAGCTGGTGGCCTCCGAGCTGTAGCCCGGCCGACTCCGTGGGGACGCCGTGCCAGTGTGCGGCGTCCTTCGCGTTTTCCCGGAGGGTTCTGTCGCCTTCTCCGAGGGGTCGCGTCTCCCGACGATTCGTGCTTTCCCGACGACTCGTGCTTTCCCGGCGGGGCGTGTTCTCCCGCGGGCGGGGCCTGTCACCGGAAGAGGATGTCCCAGTGGCTGCTCTCGTTGGCGAAGACGGTTCCGGTGGCGGAGCGGTAGAGCGCGGCGCCGTCGCCGCGGACCCCCGTCTTGCGGTGGTGCCTGGTGATGTAGCGGTCGATGCACGCGTTGTGCGTGATGTCGAGCTTGTAGCCGTTTCCGTGGCTGTACTGGCCAGGCGCGTGACCCGCCTCGGTGCCGCCGGTCACCATGACCGGGCAGCCGCTGTCATGCTTGAGGTCGATGATCCGGGCGATCGTGCCGGCCCTTACGGAGTCGAGCGAGGTGCAGTGGTGCATGTGGCGGCTCGTACAGTGGCCCGACGACTTCGTGCGCAGGCCCGAGCTCTTGAGCCAGCGGGCGGCCAGGGCGTGGGTCATGTGCATGGCGGCCTGCCTGGGCAGCACACGCGCCAGATCAAGCTGAGATCGCTTCTGCGACCTCTGTGGCCGACTCTGAGGCGCCACCGCCTCCTCGACGCTCGCGGGCCTCGTGACGGCTTCTGAGCGCTCGGCGTGGTCCTGCATGTCCGACTGCGCGGCGAACGCGTCCTCGGCCTCGGCCCAGGCGTCCTCCGTCTCCTCGGAGTCCTCCTTCGACAGCTGTGACTTGGCGGACGCGGGGTCCGCCTGGTGCTGCTCGACCTGGTATGTCTCCGCCAGGGCCGCCTCGACGGCGGCCTGCCGGATGTTGGTCCACGGTCCGTCGATCCCCTCCGGGAACCACAGGGACAGGTCGAGCATCCCCCCGGTCTCGTCAGGACGGTTGAACGGTGTTGGCGCCTGAACCCGCTCTCCACCTGATGGGTGGGAGGCGGCGGAAGCGGCCGACGCCAGCGCGATTATGGTGATCTGAATGCCGAGGAGCGCCACCACGAAGGTGCGCGCTGTTCCACGTATCCACATGTCGATGCCTTTTCGCGGAAAAGAGCCCTTCCGCCTGAAACGACAATCCCACCATTCCCAGGAGATAACTCATGTCTCATAGTCATCTTTGCCCTGTGGCGGCGATCACCGTGCCACTCCATGACCCACCGCGCTTTCAAGACGTAAAGTGACGAACGTGTCCGAAGCCCGAAACAGAGGATCGGAGAGCACCCGAGAGGTCATCGTCGAGACGGCCTTGCGACTGTTCCGTGAGCGTGGCTTCGACGCGACGACCATGCGCGCCATCGCCGCCGAGGCAGGGGTGTCAGTGGGCAACGCCTACTACTACTTCGAGAGCAAGGAGGCGCTGATCCAGGCCTACTACGACCGTGCGCAGGCCGAGCACGAGCAGGCCTGCCGGGAGTTCCTGGCCACGGAGAGGTCGTTCGCCGCGCGGCTGAGCGGGGTGCTGCGCGAGTGGGTGCGCGTGTCGGAGCCGTACCACGAGTTCGCGGTGAAGTTCTTCAAGCACGCGGCCGAGCCGACGAACCCGCTGAGCCCGTTCAGCGCGCAGTCGTCGCCGGCGCGGGAGGCGTCCATCGGGATCTACCGCGAGGTGGTCGAGGGGTCGAAGGACCGGATGAACGCCGAGCTGCGGGCGGAGCTGCCCGAGCTGCTGTGGTTGTTGTCGATGGGCATGGTGCTGTTCTGGGTGCACGACACCTCGCCGGGGTGCGTGCGGACGTACCGGCTGATCGAGGTCACGGTGCCGCTGGTGGACCGGCTGGTGGGGCTGTCGCATCTGCCCGGGTTGCAGGGGATCACGAAGGACTTCATCGCCGCGGTGCACGAATTGCGGGCCTAGGGGGCTCCTTGCGGTGACATACCGCTTGGTATGGTCGGCTCACCGTCGCCGAACCGGAGGCCATGAATGACGCCGAACTGGGGCATGACCATCCCCTTCTACGACCGTTCCCTGGCCAGGTCGCAGGAGCTGATCGCGGAGCTGCCGGGCCTCGGCTACACCGACGCCTGGTCGGCCGAGGTCAACGGGAACGACGGGTTCGTCCCGCTGGCGATGGCCACGCAGTGGGCGCCGGGGATGCGGCTCGGGAGCGCGATCGTCCCGGTCTCCACGCGGGGGCCGGGGCTGCTGGCCATGTCCGCGGCCACCCTGGCCGACCTGGCCCCCGGCCGGTTCGTGCTCGGCATCGGCTCCTCCTCGCCGGCGATCGTCGAGCGGTGGAACGCCGTGGAGTTCGCCAAGCCGTACGCCCGTACCCGTGACACGCTGCGCTTCCTGCGGAGGGCGCTGGCGGGGGAGAAGGTCTCCGAGCGGTACGAGACGTTCGAGATCAAGGGCTTCAAGCTGGAACGGGCGCCGAAGACCGCCCCCAAGATCGTGCTGGCCGCCCTGCGGCCCCGGATGTTGCGCCTGGCCGCCGAGGAGGCCGACGGCGCGATCACCAACTGGCTCGCCCCCGAGGACGTGCCCAAGGTGCGCGCCGAGATCGGCCCGGACACCGAGCTGATCGCCCGGCTGTTCGTCTGCGTGAGCGAGGACGCCGACAAGGTGCGCGAGATGGCCAGGTGGATGCTGGCGAGCTACCTGACCGTGCCCGCCTACGCCGCCTTCCACGACTGGCTGGGCCGGGGCGAGGTGCTGCGTCCCATGCACGAGGCGTGGGCGGCGGGCGACCGCCAGGCCGCGCTCAAGGCCATCCCCGACGAGGTGGTCGACGCCCTCGTCGTGCACGGCGACGCCGCCACCTGCCGGGCCAGGATCCGCCAGTACGTCGACAACGGGCTCGACACGCCGGTGCTCGCGCCCATCCCCGGCGGCGAGGTGCCGATCGAGCAGGCCGTGCGCGACCTGGCCCCGGTCCGGGAGGGCTGATGGACGACGTGCTGCGGCTCGACGCCGTCGGCCAGGCCCAGGCGGTCAGGGACGGGCAGGTGTCGGCCCGCGAGCTGGCCGAGGCCGCCATCGCCGCCGTCGAGGCCCACGACGGCGAGCTCAACGCCGTCGTCCACCGGCGGTTCGAGCGGGCGCTGGCCGAGATCGACGGCCTCCCGGCGGACGCGCCCTTCCGCGGCGTGCCGATCCTGCTGAAGGACCTGGGCTGGCGGCAGGCCGGCGAGCCGTACGCCGCGGGCTCGCGGGTGCGCGACGACCTGGACGCCGCCGAGGACGGCCATGGCGTGGTCCGCCTGCGCCGGGCCGGTTTCGTGCTGCTGGGCCGGACGAACACCCCCGAGTTCGGCAGCACGGTCACGACCGAGCCGGTGGCGTACGGCCCCACGCGCAACCCCTACGACCCGGCGTACTCGGCGGGCGGGTCGAGCGGCGGTTCGGCGGCGGCGGTGGCCGCGGGCATGGTCGCGCTGGCCACGGCGAGCGACGGCGGCGGCTCGATC
>NZ_JBSFGJ010000002.1:0-85197 GCF_053596515.1 Nonomuraea sp. NPDC001684 | reverse complement strand
TGAGCCGGTTCAGGTCCAACATGTAAGCCAGACTAAAGGGTTTAGCGTAGAAAGTCTCGCTTGTCCTTGTATCTGAAGCAGATGAAAATATATGCATGCGAATCATTAAGAGCAGGAAGCCCGAGACCCGTTCCACCTCGTACCTGAAGGTCCTCGCCGAGCAGGCTCGCGAGCAGCGCAACCGGTACCAGAAGACCCGCTCTGCGTGAGCCCCCGCCACCTCGCCCTCGCCGTCGGCCTCGCGGCCGTGTGGGGCTTCAACTTCGTCGTCATGCAGGTCGGCCTGAAGCACTTCCCTCCCCTGCTGTACGCGGGGATCAGGTTCACCCTGGCGGCGTTCCCCGCCCTGCTGCTCGCGGGGCGGCCGGGAGTCCCGTGGCGCTGGGTCGCCGGGGTGGCGGCCACTCTCGGAGTGGGTCAGTTCGGCCTGTTGCTGGTGGGCATGCGAGCGGGCATGCCAGCCGGACTGACCTCTCTCGTCCTGCAGATGCAGGCGTTGTTCACCGTGCTGTTCGCGGTGACGCTGCTCGGCGAGCGGCTCACCGCCCGCCGCGTCCTCGGCCTGGCGGTCGCCTTCGGCGGCCTGGCCCTGGTCGCGTTCGACTTCGGGGTGTCCGGCCCGCTGGGCGCCTTCGCCCTGTGCGTGGCCGCCGCCGCGGCCTGGGGGCTCGGCAACGTGGTGCAGCGCAGGGCCGCGCCGCCGGACTCGCTGCGGTTCATGGTGTGGGTGAGCGCGTTCTCCGCGCCGCCCCTCCTGCTGCTGTCGCTGCTGGTCGAGGGGCCGCCCGTGCTGACGGCCCCCGCCGAGGGCTGGTTGTCGTTGGCCTACGTGGCCTTCGTCTCGACGCTCGGCGGGTTCGGCGTGTGGGGCTGGCTGCTGCGCCGGTACGACGCCTCGACCGTGGCGCCGTACACGCTGCTGGTGCCGGTGTTCGGCATGTCTTCGGCCGCGCTGGTGGCCGGCGAGCCCCTGTCCTGGACCGAGCTGCTGGCCGCGGCCCTCATCGTCGCCGGCGTGCTGTACGCCGGCACCAGGCCGCGCCGGGCTACAGAACCGCCGCGGCCGCCTTCGCCGCTGCCGGCAGGGCCTCGGCTATCCGGTTGAGCGCCTCGTCATCGTGCGAGGCCGACAGGAACCACGCCTCGTACGCCGACGGCGGCAGGTAGACGCCCTGGTCGAGCATCGCGTGGAAGAACGCGGTGAAGGCCGCCGTGTTCTGTGCCTTGGCCTGGTCGAAGTTCGTCACCTCGCCCTCGGCGAAGAAGATCGAGAACAGGCTGCCGGCACGCTGCAACCGGTGGGGCACGCCCGCCTTCGCCAGCGCCTCGGCCGCCGCGTCGCCCACCGCGAGCGCCGCGGCGTCGATGCGCGCGTAGGCGTCGGCGTCGAGGGCGCGCAGGGTCGCCAGGCCCGCGGCGCACGCCAGCGGATTGCCGGACAGCGTGCCCGCCTGGTAGACCGGGCCCTCCGGAGCCAGGAAGGCCATCACGTCGGCCCGGCCGCCGAACGCCGCAGCGGGCAGGCCCCCGCCCATGACCTTGCCGAACGTCATCAGGTCGGCGTCGACCGGGTCGAGGCCGTACCAGCCGGCGGACGAGACGCGGAAGCCGGTCAGCACCTCGTCGACGATGAGCAGCGCGCCGTTGGCCGTGCACAGCTCGCGCAGCCGGGCGTTGAACCCGTCGCGCGGCGGGACGACGCCCATGTTCGCCGGGCACGCCTCGGTGATCACGCAGGCCACCTCGGCGGCCGCGAACGCCTCCGCCACCGCCTGGATGTCGTTGTACGGCAGCACGATCGTGTCGGCCGCCGACGCCCCGGTCACCCCGGGGGTGTCCGGCAGCCCGAACGTGACCACTCCCGACCCGGCCGAGGCCAGCAGGGCGTCGACGTGCCCGTGGTAGCAGCCGGCGAACTTGATCACCTTGGACCGCCCGGTGAAGCCGCGCGCCAGGCGCACCGCGCTCATCGTCGCCTCGGTGCCGGAGCTGACCAGGCGCACCTTCTCGACCGGCGCCATCCGGGAGACGATCTCCTCGGCCAGCTCGACCTCGCCCGGCGTGGCGGTGCCGTAGGAGAAGCCGTGGGCGACCGCGCCGGAGACGGCCTCGACGACCGCGGGATGCCGGTGGCCGAGGATCATCGGGCCCCAGGAGCAGACCAGGTCGACGTAGCGGTTGCCGTCGACGTCGGTGATGTACGGCCCCTGGCCCGAGGCCATGAAACGCGGCGTGCCGCCCACCGCGCCGAACGCGCGCACGGGCGAGTTGACGCCGCCGGGCACCACTTCCCTGGCGCGGGTGAAAAGACCTTCGGAGTTCTGTGTACGGCTCACCCGACCCAGGTTAGTCCCGCAGGTCCGTGCCCCCGCCGCGGGGCGTGCTCAGTCGGCGAGCCATTCCAGGATGCGCAGCGGGTCGGGCAGCGGACGGCCGTCCGGGGGCCGGAGCCAGGAGACCGGCTGGCCCGAGGGCAGCATGGAGGGCGGCGCGAGCACGTAGCTGTCGCGGCAGTGCCAGCGCAGGCCCGGCGTGTCGTCGATGGTGGCCGGGTCGCAGTCGAGCTGGCAGGACCACCACTCGTCCTCGTCCTCGGGGTTGCCGCGGGTGGCCACATAGAACAAGACCCGGTCGCCTTGAGCGGCGACCGGGCCTGGGTGGGCTCCGGCGGCGTCGATCCTGGTGAGGGCCGACAGGCCGGCGGCGAGCGGTACGTCGAACACGTCGAACACGCGCCCTGTGGGCAGGATCACGTTGGCCTCCGGCTCGCTCTCCCACCAGCGGGTCAGCAGCGTCGTGTCCGTCGTGGCCTGCATGTGCCAGGCGGGCGAGAGCGGATGGGCGCCGGGGTCGGGACAGCCGACGCGGTCGCACGAACACGCGCGCGGGCCGTGCCGCAGCGGAAAGGCTCCCGGCACCACGGGCCAGCCCAGGGACGCGTACTCCAGCACGGAATCGATGCGTGTCGGGCGCGACCGCTTTCTGGTACGCCGAGCCAGTGGTACCCCCACCATGGTGTCTCCCGTCGAGTCAGCGCCTGAGGAGGTCCCGGCTCCGGGCCGTTCGCACACCGCGGGACACACCAGCACTTGTCATCGCACTCTAACGCACACGCCTCAGGAGTTGACGGGAAACCCCTTGGTTAGAGCTGGCGCGCCACTTCCGTCGCCCAGTACGTGAGGATCATGTCCGCGCCGGCGCGCTTGATGGCGACCAGCGACTCCATGATCGTCCGGTCGCGGTCGATCCAGCCGTTGGCCGCCGCCGCCTCGACCATCGCGTACTCGCCGCTCACCTGGTAGGCCGCCACCGGCACGTCGACCGCGTCGCGCACCCGGGTGATGACGTCGAGGTAGGCCAGCGCCGGCTTGACCATGACGGCGTCGGCGCCCTCCGCCAGGTCGAGCCTGACCTCGCGCAGCGCCTCCTCCAGCGGCCCGGCCGGGTCCTGCTGGTGGGTGCTGCGGTCGCCGAACTGCGGCGCGCACTCGGCGGCCTCGCGGAACGGCCCGAAGAAGGCGGAGGCGTACTTGACGGAGTAGGACAGGATCGGGACGTCGGCGTGGCCGGCCCCGTCGAGCGCGGCGCGGATGGCGCCGACCTGGCCGTCCATCATGCCGCTCGGCGCGATCATCTGGGAGCCGGCGGCGGCCTGGGCCAGCGCGATGGAGGCGTAACGCTCCAGCGTGGCGTCGTTGTCCACCTCGCCGGACGGGGTCAGGATCCCGCAGTGGCCGTGGTCGGTGAACTCGTCGAGGCAGGTGTCGGCCATGACCACGAGGGCGTCGCCGACCTCGGCGGTCACCTCGCGCAGCGCGACCTGGAGGATGCCGTCGGGGTCGTCGGCCGCCGACCCGGTCGCGTCCTTGACCGCGGGGATGCCGAACAGGATCAGGCCGCCCACGCCCGCCTCGGCCGCGTCGTGCGCGGCCTTGCGCAGCGAGTCGCGGGTGTGCTGGAACACGCCCGGCATGGACGACACCGGCTGCGGCGCGTCGATGCCCTCCTTGACGAACAGCGGCAGGATCAGGTCCGCGGCGTGCAGCCGCGTGCCCGACACCATCCGGCGCAGCGCCTGGCTGCGACGCAGGCGCCGGGGACGTGCGACGGGGTACTGGGCGCTCACTTGGCTCTCCTCCTGGCGCCACGGCGGTTCTGGGACGGCCTGCGCGGGCTGTCACCCGCGGCCACGGCCGCCTGGCGCTGCTTGGCACCGAACTCGGCCAGCGCTGCGGCCAGGGCTGATGCGGATGGCTTGTCGGACATGACGTCGACCCGGAGCCCGAACTCCTCGGCCGTCTTGGCCGTCTGCGGCCCGATCACCGCGATCACGGTGACGTTGTGCGGCTTGCCCGCGATGCCGACCAGATTGCGCACGGTGGAGGACGAGGTGAACAGCACGGCGTCGAAGCCGCCGCCCTTGATCGCCTCGCGGATGGGCGCGGGCGGCGGCGCGGCGCGCACCGTCCGGTACGCCGTCACGTCGTCGCACTCCCAGCCCAGCTCGGTGAGCCCGGCCACCAGCGTGTCGGTCGAGATGTCGGCCCGGGGCAGCAGCACCCGGTTGATCGGGTCGAGCATCGAGTCGTAGGGCGGCCACTCGGCCACGAGCCCTTCGGAGGACTGCTCGCCCGAGGGCAGCAGGTCGGGCTTGACGCCGAACTCGACCAGGGCCCGCGAGGTGGCCTCGCCCACGGCGGCCACCTTGAGCCCGGCGAAGGCCCGCGCGTCGAGCCCGTACTCCTCGAACTTCTCGCGCACCGCCTTGACGGCGTTGGCGCTGGTGAAGGCCACCCACTCGTAGCGGCCGGTGACCAGGCCCTTGATGGCGCGGTCCATCTGCTGCGGCGTGCGCGGCGGCTCGACCGAGATGGTCGGCACCTCCTCGGGCACCGCGCCATAGGCCACGAGCTGCTCGGACAGGCTGCGGGACTGCTCCTTCGTGCGCGGCACCAGCACCCGCCAGCCGAACAGCGGCTTGGTCTCGAACCACGACAGCCGCTCGCGCTGCCCCACGGCCTCGCCGACGACGATCAGCGCGGGCTCGGTGAACCCGGCGTGCTTCAGGTCGGCCTGGAGCCGGCCGAGCGAGGACACGACGGTGTACTGCTCGGTGGTGGTGCCGCCGCTGCTGACGGCGACCGGCGTGGTGTCGGGCTTGCCGCCGGCGATCAGCGCCTTGCCGATGGCGACGGCCTCGGCGATGCCGTTGTAGATCACCAGCGTGCCGCGGGTGGCGGCGTGGGACGACCAGTCCTGCTCCTGAGCGGCGTCGACGACGCGGAACTCGGGCACGGCCGTGGCCGCCGGGATGCCGGCGTAGGTGAGCACCGCGGTCGCGGGCGGCACGCCGGGCACGATCTCGAAGTCCACCTCCGCCGCCACGCAGGCCGCGACCTCGTCGTCGATCGAGGAGAACAACATGGGGTCGCCCGCGCACAGGCGCACCACGAGCTGCCCGGCCTTGGCCCGCTGGACGTAGTCGCCCTCGGCGACCTCGACGCCCTCGCGGCAGTGCTTGAGCAGCGGGCCGGACTGCTCGTCGTCGAGCACGACGGCGTCCGCCTTGCCGAGAAGTTCGGCGGCGCGGAGCGTCAGCAGGTTGGGGTCACCGGGACCCGCCCCCACGAAGGCGACGAAACCGGAGGTTGGACTATCGGAGCTCAATGGGATTGCTCCCCCATCAATCTGTCGGCCCCTTCGGCGATCATCTCGGCCGCCAGGAGGCGGCCCAGCTGTGCAGCCTCCGAAGGAGAACCGGCGGCGGACTTGCGGACCGCTTCGCGGCCGTCGATGGAGACGACCACTGCGGTCAGGTTCAGAGTGTGCCCGTGATCGGCCGCGAAAGCACCCACGGGTGCGGCGCAGCCTGCTTCCAGGGCGGACAGCACGGCGCGTTCGGCGGTCACCGCGCTGCGCGTGCGCGGGTCGTCGAGCACGGAGAGGGTCTCGATCAGGTCGGTGCGCGCGGCCAGGCACTCCACGGCGAGCGCGCCCTGGCCGGGGGCCGGCAGCAGCTCCTCGACCTCGAAGATCTGCGCGATCTCGCCGCCGCGGCCGAGCCTGGTGAGCCCGGCGCTGGCCAGCACGACGGCGTCGAGCTCGCCCGCGGCGATCTTGCCGATGCGCGTGTCGGCGTTGCCGCGGATCGGGACGTACTCCAGGTCGGGGCGGAGCGCGCTCAGCATGGCGACGCGGCGCGGCGAGCCCGTGCCGACCCTGGCCCCTGCGGGCAGGTCGGCGAACTTGTGCGAGCCGACCAGCGCGTCGCGGTGGTCGTGGCGCTCGGGGAGCGCGGCCAGCGTGAAGCGCGGGTCCTGCTTGGTCGGCAGGTCCTTCAGCGAGTGGACGGCGAAGTCGATCTCGCCCTCGACCAGCTTGTCGCGCAGCGCGCTGACGAACACGCCGGTGCCGCCGAGCTGCGCCAGGTGCGCCTTGGTCACGTCGCCGAAGGTCGTCACGCCCACCAGCTCGACCGGGTGCCCGGTGCGCGCGGTGAGGGCGTCGGCCACCATCTGGGACTGCGTGGTCGCCAGCATGCTGCGGCGGGTGCCCAACCGCAGGTTCACAGCTCCACCTCCCTCACGGCCGCGGGCATCTTCGGATCGAGATTGAACAACTCACGCAGGGCTTCCGCATAATGATCGCCCCCTGGACCGGCGGCGAGCTGCTTGACACGCACAGTCGGCTCGTGAAGCAGTTTGTCAACGACCCTCTGCACGGTCATGGCGATTTCGTCCCTGGCCTTGTCCTCGAGATCGGGCATGCGCATCATCAGGCGGCCCAGCTCGGACTCCACCACGCCCGCCGCCTTGCTGCGCAGCGCCACCACGGTCGGGGTGACGCGGGCGGCGCGGGCGGCGTCGAGGTAGGCGTTCAGCTCCTCGGCCACGAGCGCGCGCACGGACTCCACGGCGTCGCCGCCGCGCGAGCCGACGCCGGACTCCTGGATCGTCTCCAGGTCGACCAGCGTGACGCCGGGCACCTCGCGCACGGCCGGGTCGATGTCGTGCGGCAGCGCCAGGTCGAGCAGGAACGCGCCCCTGGTCAGCATGTCGGGGGTGATGACGTGCCGCCCGGCGCCGGTGCAGGTGATCACGATGTCGGCGTCCGCCAGCTCCTCGCGCACGGCGGCGAACGCGACAGCCCGGCCGCCGACCGACTCGGCCAGCCGCGCGCCCCGCTCGTACGTGCGGTTGGCCACGACGATGTCGGTGACCCCGGCGCGCTGCAGCGTGACGGCGGCCAGCGAGCTCATCGAGCCCGCGCCCACCACCAGCGCCCGCCGCCCGGCCAGGTCGCCGGCGAGCGCGAGGCCCGCCGAGACCAGCGAGGGACCCGCCTGGTCGATGCCGGTGTCGGTGTGGGCGCGCTTGCCGACGCGCAGCGCCTGCTGCGTCAGCTCGTTGAGGGTCGCGCCGACCGTGCCGTGCTTCTGGGCGAGCTTGAGCGCCTGGCGGACCTGGCCCAGGATCTGGCCCTCGCCGACGGCCATGGAGTCGAGGCCGCACACCATCGAGAACAGGTGCTCGACGGCCCGCTCCTCGTAGTGCACGTAGAGATGCGGGGTCAGCTCGTCGGCCGGCACGCCGGAGTGGACGGCCAGCAGCCCGCTGATCGAGGTGACCGCGGCGTGGAAGCGGTCGACCGTGACGTAGATCTCGACCCTGTTGCAGGTCGAGATCACCATGGCCTCCGCGACGCTGGTGTCCTGCTGCACGTCGTGCAGCAGCTTGACCAGCGCGTCACCGGTCACCGAGACGCGTTCGAGAAGCGCCACCGGAGCGGTCCGGTGGCTGAGTCCGATCGCCAGAACACTCATTGACCGTCCACCGCCATGAGTGGCCCCCCAGCTTTGCGTTGCTCGTGGAACGCGAGAATCTGCAGTTCGATTGACAGGTCGACCTTCCGGACGTCGACGGTGTCCGGAACGGTGAGAACGACTGGGGCGAAGTTCAGGATGCTGGTCACGCCCACGGCGACAACACGATCGCACACTTCCTGCGCCGCTACCGCCGGTGTCGCCAGTACCACGATCGAGACTCCACGCCGCTTGATGACGGCTTCCAGTTCGTCGATGTGCTCCACATTCAACCCCGCGATGGTGTCGCCCACGACTTCGGGGTCGGCGTCGAAGAGCGCGGCCACGCGGAAGCCCCTGGAGACGAAGCCGCCGTAGTTCGCCAGGGCGCGGCCGAGGTTGCCGACCCCGACGATCGCGACCGCCCAGTCCTGGGTCAGGCCGAGTTCGCGGGAGATCTGGTAGACGAGGTACTCCACCTCGTAGCCTACGCCGCGGGTGCCGTACGAGCCGAGGTGCGAAAGATCCTTGCGGAGCTTGGCCGAGTTCACGCCCGCGGCCACGGCCAGGTCCTCCGAGCTCACGGTCGCGACGCCGCGCTCCGCCATCCCGTGCAGCGCCCGCAGGTACAACGGAAGCCTGGCGACCGTCGCCTCGGGGATGCCGCGGTCACGGGACTGGGACGTGCTCTTCACGTGCCGGAGCTCCAGGGAACGGGCGGTGGGGACCGCTGAACGGATTAGAACCGTCTTTCAGGTTAATCCCTTTGTGAACCGATGCACAAAGTAGGGGCGCTACGGTTGGGGACATGCATCGCATCACCTTGCTCGGCAAACCCGGCTGCCACCTCTGTGACGACGCCCGCGCGGTCATCGCCAGGGTGGCCGGAGAGCTGGGCGTGCCGTGGGAGGAGGTCAGCATCGACTCCTCCGAGGAGCTCAGGGAGAAGTACTGGGAGATGATCCCGGTGACGCTGATCGACGGCGTGCAGCACGACTTCTGGCGGGTCGACGAGGCCCGCCTGCGCGCCGCCCTCGCCTAGGACACGACGGTCAGAACATGACGGTGGGCAGCGGCACCACCTTCGCGGCGTTGACGTTGAGCTCGATGACGTTGGTGGCCAGCACCATCGCCTGACGCTCGTTGAGGAACCGCTCGACGTGCGGCTGGCGCTGGTGGTCGCGGTAGGCGACCTCGTCGCGGTAGAGCTCGTAGACGATGCGCTGCAGGGGCGCCGACTTGACGGCGTGGCAGGCGTAGACGAGCGTGTCGGGCTCGCCGCGGCGCACGGCCTCGACGGTGGCCTCGGCCAGGCGGTCGAACGCGTCGCCGGCGCCGTCCATGATCGTGAAGACGGTGAGCAGGCCGTAGATGCTGGGCGAGGGCCTGCCGCCCGCCTGCTGGGGCTGCGACGGGGCGAACAGTTCGGCGCCCGGGTAGGCCACGCCGGTGCCGGGCATCGAGTAGTCGGGCCGGGAGGGCTGGGCGTCCATGCGCGGGGAGGTGTCCATGCGCGGGGGCGGGGAGCCGTTCATGATGTAGCCGGTCGCGGGGCCCGAGTCGGGCGCGGCCCCCATCCTGGCGGCATAGTCGACCTGCTGGTCGCCCGCCCGGTACTCGGCCACCAGGTCGCCCAGGCCGGGCGAGCGGCGCGGGGGCGCCACGGGAGGCGGCTCGGCGGCCGGCACCGGCACCGGCACGGGCTCGGGCGCGACCCTGCGGCCCGGTCGGCGCTCCACGTCGTCGTGCGGCGTCTCCAGGTCGTCCTCGTCGTCCTCGTACGGCGCCAGCGGGCGCAGCACGGTGTACCAGATCGCCGCCGCGCCCACCGCGAGCAGCGCGGTGGTGAACAGCGGCGGCACCGAGAACCGCATGGCCCCCACCAGGGCGATGCTCGACGGCGCGATGACCAGGACCGCATGGAGGTTGTCGGTGTCGTACTCGTCGCCGCCGCGCCACTTGAGCCCGGCCACCACCACGCACGCCAGCAGGACGAGCACGTCGATCGTGTGCACGCCGATGAGCAGCTTGTCCGGGATGAGCCCCCACATGGCCGAGCCGGACGGCAGCGACTTGCCCAGGTCGGTGGACCTGAGCGGGTCGAAGGTCAGGATCGCGACGGAGACGACGGTGAGCGCGATGCCGAACAGCCAGGCCAGGAACCTCGGCGGCACCTTGTCGGACAGCAGCTGGATCAGGCCCACGGCCAGCCAGAGCGGCGCGAGCAGCGACCCGGTCACCTGGTAGAGGCGGAACGTGACCGGCCCGAACCCCAGGACGTAACCGACGCCGATCGCGGCCAGCGACAGGCACAGGGCTCCAGCTGCAACGGTCCAGGCGATCAACCACCCCTCGGGCTCGTCGCGCAGCCGGCGGATCAGGGCTCCGGTCGCGACGGCGGCGAGGAGCGCACCGGCAAGGGCTATGACAGCAACGAGGATCTCCATGGTGACTCCAATGCTGCCGGACGATGCCTCCCGGCCGGTAGCCGAAGAGGAAACAGGCGCTCCATGAGGGGCTTCGCCGCAGGCTGTGGGGTAGGCGCCTATACGGTATAGGGCGATTACTCGTAGCCAGGCCAGCAGGCGCGGATTGTGGAATTTCCAGTTGATTTCTAGAGTATTCGAGCACGCCGCACCCCTTACCCCTAGGGATACCGGATGCCTGATTCGTGGCCGTTCGCCGGGCTGCTTGCTCCAGCGGTCGCTGGACCTGCCCGGACGGGCGAGCTTGGCGTGCGCGAAGAAGTGCCCGACGACATCCGCACGCTGGTGCTGCACGCCAAGAACGGATGCACGGACTCCTTTGGCACGCTCTACGACCGCTATGTGGACCTCGTCTACCGCTACATCTACTTCCGGGTCGGCTCCCACCAGCTCGCCGAGGACCTGACCAGCGAGACCTTCCTGCGCGCGCTGCGCAGGATCGGCGACTTCACCTGGCAGGGCCGCGACTTCGGCGCCTGGCTCGTCACCATCGCCAGGAACCTGGTGGCCGACCACTTCAAGTCCGGCCGCTACCGACTGGAGATCCCGACGGGAGAGCTGATCGACGTGCCGCTCGAAGGCGCGCACATCCCGGAGAACGCGGTGGTCACGGCCATCATGAACGACCGGGTGCTGCGCGCCGTCCGCGATCTCAATCCCGACCAGCAGGAATGCGTGGTGCTGCGCTTCCTGCACGGCCTCTCGCTCGCGGAAACCGCGTTGATCATGGGGAAGAAGAGTGGAGCGATCAAAGCGCTGCAGTTTCGGGCCATTCGAACGCTCGCCAGGGCACTCAAGCACGACCTGGCGTAACCTCTCCCACCCGCACCTCGTTAGGCCAGTTGGCACGGCTGGATCCCTCAGGGAGCTGTCATGAGTAGGGCGCGCAGGCGGCGGGAGCTCGTCATCGAGCGTCTCACGGAGCTGCACGGCCCGTCTCTGGGCGGCGGGCCCGAGGCGGCGTTCCGCGAGCGCCTGCGCGAGGACCTGGTCTCCGGCCGCCTGCTGCTGACGGCCCCCGACGAGGAGCCCGCGCCGGTCCCGGCCGTGCCGTCCGTACGCCGCCGACGCCGTCCGCTGCTGTCCCAGGTCGCCACGCTCGGCCTGGCGGGGGCCATGATGGTGGCGTCCTTCGCCACGTACCAGGCGGTCCCGGGCGACACGCTCTACCCGCTCAAGAGGGCCGCGGAGAGCACCCTCGTGCACCTGAGCACCGACGACGCCCAACGCGGCGAGCGCGAGCTGGCCTCGGCCGAGACCCGCGCCAAGGAGGTCGCGAGCCTGCTCGGCTCGTCCACCGACAGCCCGCTGGTCGGCCAGACGCTCAAGGACATGGAGGACTCCACCCGCTCCGGGATCAGCCGGCTGACGCGTACGCAGCCCCGCTCGTCCAAGATCAAGAAGTTCGCCCAGAAGCAGCGGGAGACGGTCGAGCCGATGCTGGACCACCTCAACGAGGCACAGAAGGGACAGGCCGCCGGCTACCTCGACTACATCGAGGGGCTCGTGGCACCGGCTAGGTAAGCTGAACCGCATGTGGCGGCTAATGCGACGACGACACGAGGTTGGGGCCGAGGCCGCCGGCGAGGCCGCGGCGCGGGCGGCGGTCACCGTCGCGCCCACCGAGCCGGTCGAGCCGGACCTGGAGGCGGCGGCCTTCTTCGACGTCGACAACACCATGATGCGCGGCGCGTCCATCTACCACTTCGCCCGCGGGCTGGCCACGCGCGGCATGTTCACCACATCCGATCTGCTGAAGTTCGCCGTCGGCCAGGCCGTGTTCCGGCTGCGCGGCAACGAGAACCCGGAGCACATCGCGGTCGCCCGGGAGACCGCGCTCGCCTTCGTCGCGGGCGCCAAGGTCGACGACGTCGTCCGCCTCGGCGAGGAGATCTACGACGAGGTCATGGCCGACCGCATCTGGGGCGGCACCCGCGCGCTCGCGCAGAGCCACCTCGACGCCGGCCAGCGCGTCTGGCTCGTCACGGCCACGCCCGTCGAGCTGGCCCGGGTCATCGCCCAGCGGCTCGGCCTCACCGGCGCGCTCGGCACGGTCGCCGAGACCGCCGGCGGCGTCTACACCGGCCACCTGGTGGGCGACCTGCTGCACGGCCCGGCCAAGGCGGAGGCGGTGCGCGCGCTGGCCCGCCGCGAAGGGCTCGACCTGACCCGCTGCACGGCCTACAGCGACTCGGCCAACGACCTGCCGATGTTGTCGCTGGTCGGCAGCGCGGTGGCGATCAACCCCGACAGCGAGCTGCGCGAGCACGCCAGGAAGCACGACTGGCCGGTGAAGGACTTCCGCACCGGCCGCAAGGCCACCATGACCGCACTGCCGATCGCGGCCGGGGTCGGCGCGATCGCGGGCGGCGTCGCGGCCGGCATCGCCCTGCGCAGGCACTACCGCTCCCACTGACCGCCCGCCCACGAGGCCGCCGACGGGGCCACCGGCGCGGCCCGGCGGCGTGGACGGCTCCTTGACGTCCACGGCCGGGCGCGCGCCGGCGCCGGTCATCGCAGGCGTTCGAACAGCTTCTGGGCGTCCGGCTGCCGCCACTCGATCCGGTTGGGGTCGTCCTGGGCCGGTTTCCAGGGCACGGTGACGAACGCCACCCGCGTCGCGGACGTGGCCCTGGCCAGCTCGACCATGGCCTCCAGGCTCAGGTCCGTCTTGACCGACTTGCGCACCTCGCCGACGAAGTCGCGCAGCCGGGCCGGGTCGGCGGCCGTGCTCCTCGCCTTCTTCAGCATCGCCAGCAGCAGGATCTGCTGCCGCTTGATCCGCTGGACGTCCGAGCCGTCGCCGTAGCGGCGCAGGCGGGCGTAGCCGAGGGCGCTCTCGCCGTTGAGCATGACCTTGCCCGCGGGCAGTTTCAGCTTGGACGCCTTGTCGTCCACGGGCGACCTGAGCGTGATCTGCACGCCGCCGAGCGCGTCCACCATGCCCTTGAAGCCGGCGAAGTCGACCTCGACCGTGTGGTCGATGCGGACGTCGGTGAGCTTCTCCAGCGTCTTGACCAGACAGCCCGCTCCCCCGGTGTTGTACGCCGAGTTGATCATGTCCTTCCGCGCCGGGTCGGACCCGCACGACGGGATCTGCACGATCGAGTCGCGCGGCACGCTGACCCCGACGGCCTGGCCGCGGTCGGCGGGCACGTGCACGAGCAGGATGGTGTCGGAGCGCCTGCCGCCCTTGTCGGGCGTCCTGGCCATGGCGGGGCCGTAGTCGGCGTTGCCCGGCCCGCCGCGCGTGTCGGAGCCGATCACCAGGATGTTGCGGGCGCCGGTGATGTCGACCGGCCGCACGCCCGTCGACGGAGCGGCCACGATGTTGCTGTTGACCAGCATGGTCGGCACCGCGACGGCCGCGGCCGTGCCCAAGGCGACCAGGCCGGCCGTCCAGTAGGCGTTCCATCGGCGGCGCGGGCGCTCCCGCAGCAGGCGGTCGCGCTGGCGGGCGAGCGTCGGGGGCGGCTCGTGCTCCAGTTCCCCGCCGAGGTCGCGGAGCATCCGCAGGTCGTCCATGGTCACTCCTCCGCCAGCATGGGGTTGGTGTCGCCGAGCGCGGCCCGCACCTTCCGCCTGCCCCTGTTGAGGCGGGAGCGCACGGTTCCGATCGGGATGCCGAGGGCCCGGGCGACCTCTTCGTAGGTGAGGTCGCCCCAGGCGATCAGCAGCAGGACGTCCCGGTCCTTGGCGGGCAGCGCGGCCAGCGCGCCCGCCAGGCGGGGACGGGCGGCCTGCGCCGTGACCCCCGCGGCGACGCGGTCGGCGGGCGACTCCACGTCCTGGTCGAGGGGGGACCGCAGGAACGCCCGGTACCGCGCCGCCTCCTTGCGGTGGTGGCGGGAGATGAGCTTGGTGAGGATGCCGAAGAGCCACGGCCTGGCGTCGGGGCAGGACAGGTCGTAGCTCTTGCGGCGGGAGAACGCGACGAGGAACGTCTCGCCGACGAGGTCCTCGGCGGGCTCAGGGCCGAGGCGTTTGGAGACGTACCGGTAGAGCATGGCGGAGTAGCGGTCGAACAGCTCGGCGAACGCCTCCGGCTCGGTCAGGGAGGCGCTCATGAGCTCCGAGTCCGCCCCCCTGGTGGCGGGTTGCGTGATCATCTCCGCCCTTCTGTGGAGAATCGGTCACGGATGTCTTGCCACAACCCGCCAAGAGGGTTCAGATCTCCTTCAGGAACCCGCCGTCCACGGCGATGTCGGCGCCGGTCGTGCTGCCCGAGCGCGGCGAGACCAGCAGGGCCACCATGTCGGCGATCTCCTGCGGGCTCACCAGGCGTCCGGTGGCCAGCTTCATCATGCCGGGGGCGACCTGGGCGATGACGTCCTCCTTCGAGGCCCCGGCCATTCCGGCGATGACGTCGGCGGCGCCGCCGTCCTTGGTCCACCAGTCGGTCAGCACCGGGCCGGGCGAGATCGTGTTCACCCGGACGCCCTGCGGGCCGTACTCCTCCGAGACGGCCTTGCTCACGTGGTTCATGGCGGCCTTGGCCGCGCCGTAGTCCACGTTCATGGCCCCGGGCTGGCGGGCCGAGCCGGAGGAGATGTTCACGATCGAGCCGCCGCCGCGCTCCACCATGAGGGGCACGGCCGCGCGGATCATGCGTACGGCCGCGAACAGGTTGAACTCGAACATGGCCTGCCAGTCGTCGTCGCCCGGCGCCATGAACCCGACCCGGGGCAGCGTCACGCCGGGGGGCGGCCCGCCGGCGTTGTTGACCAGGATGTCCACCCCGCCGAACTCCTCGACGGCTCGGGCGATCACCCGGGCGGGCGCCTGCGGGTCCATCAGGTCCACCGCGACGTGCGTCACCTTGGCGTCGGGCGCGGTCCGCGAGGCCGCCACGACGTGCACGCCCTCCTCCGCCAGGGTGCGCGCGACGGCCAGGCCGATGCCCTTGGACGCGCCGGTGACGACGGCCACACGGCCGGAAAGCTGGAGATCCATCGAAGAGGTTCCTCTCGGGTGTCAATGACTGCACCCGCAAGAACACCGGCCGGACGCGACCGGTTGCACCCTTCACAGGAACGGCGGGAAGGCCGGCCCCCTGCGCAGCCGCAACTCGTTGAGCATCTGCTGGACGACCTCGCGCACGTGGTCGGTCAGGTTGAACACCAGCATCGGGTCGTCGGCCGCGGCGGGCTCGTACTCGTCGGTGCGGATCGGCTCGCCGAACTCGATCATCCACTTGGACGGCAGCGGCACCAGCCCGAGCGGCCCGAGCAACGGGAAGAACGGCGTGATCGGCAGGTAGGGGACGCCGAGGATGCGCGCCAGGAACTTCAGGTCGCCGATCTTCGGATAGATCTCCTCGGCCCCCACGATTGCCGTGGGCACGATCGGCACGCCCGCGCGGATCGCCGAGGCCACGAACCCGCCCCGGCCGAACCGCTGCAGCTTGTAGCGCTCGGAGAACGGCTTGCCCACGCCCTTGAAGCCCTCGGGGAACACGCCGACCAGCTCGCCCTTGCGCAGCAGCCGGTCGGCGTCCTCGGGGCAGGCCAGCGTGTGGCCGGTCTTGCGGGACAGGTGACCGAGCAGCGGGAGCTGGTAGACCAGGTCGGCCCCGAGCAGGCGGACGGCCCGGCCCGCCTCGTCGTGCAGGGCGACCTGCATCATGAGCGCGTCGATCGGCAGCGTGCCGGAGTGGTTGGCCACCACCAGCGCGCCGCCCTCGGCGGGCACGTTCTTCAGCTCGGCCGTCTCGACCCTGAACCAGCGGTGGTAGAGCGGCCTGATCAGCTCAAGGAGCACCTTGTCGGTCAGCTCGGGGTCGTAGCCGAACTCGTCGACCTCGTAGTCGCCGGTGATGCGCCGGCGGACGAACGCCAGCAGCCGGGCCAGCGGGTCGGGCTCCTCGTAGGACGGCGCGGCGCTGATCGGGATCACCCGGCCTTCCTCCTCGTGCGGCACGCTCACGGACGCACACCTCCGAACGGATGCATACCCCGTGAACGCACGAAGTCGTCGAAGGCCGCCGCGGTGGTGTACTTGGGCCGCCAGCCCAGCTCGGCCTCCAGCCTGGCGGTGTCGACCGCCCGGCCGTAGCTCATCAGCCGCAGCTGCTCGGGCGAGTACTCGACGAGGCCGAGCCTGCGCACGGTGTTGCCGAGCGTGCGGAAGACGGGCGCGAGCAGCGGCAGCGACGCCCGCCCGGCCCGACGCGCGCACTGCGACAGCAGCAACACGCCTGCCCCGGCCACGTTGAACGTGCCGGGGTGGTCTTCGTTCGCCATCCTGCGCAGCACCTCGACCGCGTCGTCCTCGTGGACGAACTGCAACCGCGGGTCGAAGCCGAACACCGTCGGCAGGACGGGCTGGGTGAAGTACCGCGTGAGCGGCGAGTCGACGCCCGGACCCATGAAGTTGGCGAAACGCAGCAGCGACACCGTCACGTCGGGGCGGCGGCGCGCGAAACCGCGCACGTAGCCCTCGACCTCCGCCGCGTCCTTGGCGTAGCCGTGGACCGGGCCGACGTGCGGCTCCAGGTCCTCGGTGAACACCGCGGGATCGCGCGGGGACGAGCCGTAGACGGCGGTGGTGGAGCGCACCACCACGCGCCGCACGGTCGACGACCGCTGGCAGGCACCGAGCAGTTGCATGGTGCCGATGACGTTGTGCTCCTTCATGGCGGCCCTGCCATCGCCCTTGGACGGGGCGCTGACCAGGCTCATGTGCACAACGGTGTCGATGTCCGCGGCCGCGATCACCTCGGCGATGTCGGGGCTGCGCAGATCGACCCGGACGAATTCCGTCCGGCCCAGAGTGATGCCGCCGTCCCGCGTCAGCGAGGGGGGCGGCACGGTGTCCACTCCGATGACGCGGCTGATCTCCGGGTCAGCCGCGAGGACGCTCGCCACCCGGGCGCCTATGTGGCGCGAGACCCCGGTGACAAGCACGGTGTGGGTCATCAGCGCCTCGCAGCTGCGTCGGTTACTTCTTGTTACGCCGCTGGATGCGCGTCTTCTTGAGCAGCTTGCGGTGCTTCTTCTTGGCCATCCGCTTGCGGCGCTTCTTGATCACAGAGCCCACGGGACCCCCAGGTACTGATAGCAAGTCTGAATCGATGTGCGAGCGCACACCGGGTGACAGACTACCGGCGATCGGGGGTGGATCGCCCCTTGGGGGGTGAAAGCCCGGCCTCGTGGTGCGCAGGCCGGGCTTCTCCCGCGACCGAATTCACGGCGCGTTCGGGCGCGCCGCTACTTCAACCTGCCTCGATGTAGGCCTCCCGCAGATAGTCGTGGACCGCCTGCTCGGGCACTCGGAACGACCGGCCAACTCGGATGGCCGGCAGCTCCCCTGAGTGGACGAGCCGGTACACCGTCATCTTGGACACCCTCATGACCGTCGCGACTTCAGCCACGGTCAGGAACTTCACCTCGCTGAGAGGTCTTTCGCCTGCACCCATCGGACGCCTCTTCCGCACGTGTTTCCGGGTTATCCCCACTGGTGCCATTGCTCACGCACGTGTACTGCCGTCAGCGTAAGTCGGGACTCCGGGTGCGCAAACCCCCTATTTTCTCAGCCCGCGGAGCCACCTGTCAGCCGGACCAGTAAAGTCGCTGGTTAGCAGCCAGGCCGAGCACCTCGCCTGGACCTTGGAACTGTCCAAGTTGCCACACATAAGAGTCGCCCAAGCCCCATCAAAAGTTGGCAAAGGGACAGCGAGCCTCTTGGAATGCAGGCGCGAAAAGACGGTATGGGGAGGGCCGTTTTCGACTCAAAGGGCTCGTGAGACCAGAGTGACCAACCGCTCGGTCAGCGGAGCGTAATAGCGGGGTAGCACATTGTCGTCGAGTGGCACGACGACGTCGATCTTTCCCTCGGCCTCGCCGAGGAACAGGCCGGGGTCGTTGCTGTCGGCGAAGGCCACCGTCGGCACGCCCGCCTCGCCCGCCGCCCCCGCCCAGCCGTGGTCGGCGATCACCAGGTCGGGCAGCCCGACTTCGAGCTCGTCGAGCATGTGCCGCATCGGGGCCGAGTCGTGGGTGTGCACGAAGCCGCCGCGGTCGTCGAGCATGGCGACGTCCTGGAGGTAGCGGATGCGGCGCGGACGGCCGAAGCCGGAGCCGGCGTACGTCCAGCCCTCGGCCGGGGTGAGCAGGGTCGCGCCACGCTCGACGGCGAACCTGGCCAGCGGCAGGTGGACGGCGAGCAGCCCGGTCGGGTGGCCGGTGGCGAACAGCACCCGCGGGGCCGGTCGCGACAACACCGACGCGATGCGCGCCGCCATGGCGTCGATCGCGTCGATCGTCAGGTCGGGGTCGATGGTGTCCTGGCCGCGGCGGTGGCCGGGATCGGCGACCACGCCGGCCGACTTGGCCATCAGGTCGAGGACGTCCCGGAAGGTCCACGGCTGCTCGAACGTCAGGCCGAGCATGTAGTACGGGTCGCGGTTGGCCAGCGAGCTGTAGTGGTCGAGGTTGTTCTCGCGCGACGTCGCGACGTCACCGGCGATACGGCTGTGGATCAGGTGTCGGCGGAGTTCGTCGCGGCTCAGCACAGGTCTTCCTCATCAGGGGCATCGAGGACGTCGAGCGTCGTCGGGGCGGTCGTCAGGGCATCGGGTCGAGGCCGTGCAGAGGGAACACCGCCTGCCGGGTCGCCATGACCGCACGGTCGATGGGGTCCGCTGGGTCATAACCGCCGGAGATGTCGCGAAATTCCGGGTTACGTCCGTCGGTCATGGTCAGCGGGGGCGCCTCGCCGGTGCGCTCCCTGACGTACTGGCGCCAGGCGTCGGGGGTGGGCGTGGCCGGATCGACGGGATGCCCGGCGGCCTCGGCGATGAGGTGCGTCCAGATGCGCGGCACGACCTGGACGAGCTCGTAACCGCCGCCGCCCACCGCGATCCACCGGCCGCCCGCCGTCTCGTGCGCCAGGTCGTGCAGGGCCGCGTAGGCGGCGCGCTGGCCGTCGATGCTGAGCATGAGGTTGGCGAGGGGGTCGAGCGCGTGGCTGTCGCAGCCGTGCTGGGTGACCAGGATCTCCGGGCCGAACTCGCGCAGCAGCGGCGGCACGACCGCGTGGAAGGCGCGCAGCCAGCCGGAGTCGCCGCAGCCGGCCGGGAGCGCCACGTTGACGGCCGTGCCCTCCGCGCCGGTCTCGTGCGGGAAGCCGGTGCCCGGGAAAAGCGTGCGCGGGCTCTCGTGCAGGCTGATCGTCAGCACCCGGGGGTCGTCGTAGAAGACGGCCTGCACGCCGTCGCCGTGGTGCACGTCGACGTCGACGTAGGCCACCCGAGTGGCCCCCTGCTCCAGCAGCCAGGCGATGGCCAGGGCCGGGTCGTTGTAGACGCAGAAGCCGCTGGCCGCGGCCGGCATGGCGTGGTGGAGCCCGCCCGCGACGTTGACCGCGTGCTCGGCCGCACCCTCCCAGACCGCGCGCGCCGCCGCCAGGGACGCCCCCGCGATCAGCGCGGACGCCTCGTGCACGCCCTTGAAGGCCGGATTGTCGGTGGTGCCGAGCCCCGCCCGCAGGTCGGGCACGCCGGCCACGGAGACGCCCTTGACCGCCTCGATGTAGCCGCGGTCGTGCACCATGGCCAGCTCGTCGTCGCCGGCGGGCGCGCAGCCGGCCATCTCGACCTTGTCGAGGACGCCGAGCGCGCGGGCGAGCGCGATCGTCAGCTCGACCCTGATGGGCGCCAGCGGGTGGCTCGGGCCGAAGTTGTAGGAGGTGAGAGCGTCGTCCCAGATGACTCGTGCCGTTCGGCTCATGCCCCGCCCTCCGCGCGTCCCTCACCTTGCGCCGACGTTACCGCAGCGCCCTGTTCCGGTTGTAGCCCGGGTGATCGTCGGGGATGCTCTCGGTCGCATCAGAAAATTCGTGACTTAGTGTTTTATGGTGCGCTGGGCGCGACCTTTCCGCAGAATCTTCCATTTCTTCCGACGTCCCCGGGTTTTCGACACCACGATCGTGGTCGTGCTCGCCCTGTTCGCGGGCCTCGGGGTGATCGTGTCGTCCGTCCAGACGGGGGCCGACGGGGCTCTGGGGTCGGCGCACTTCCTGCTGACCAGCGTGCTGCTGCTGGTCCGCCGGAGCAGGCCGGTGCTGGTGGCCGGGGCCGTGACGGCGTTCGACGTGGTCGGCATCGCGGCCGGACTCGTGACGTCGGCCACCATCCCGGAGGGCATCGCCTTCTACAGCCTGGTGCGGCACTCCTCCGGCCGTCCGTCGCTGGTCATGACGGTCGTGGGGATCGTGGTCTACGGCACGGTGATGGAGATCAAGGGGCCGGGCCTCGGGCAGTTCCTGGCCGGCGCCTTCGTCGTCGCGATCCCGGCCGGCATCGGCGCGCTGGTCAAGGCCAGGGCCGAGCTGAACGAACGCAGCAGGCTGGAGGCCGCCGACGCCGCCGTACAGGCCGAGCGGCGGCGGATCGCCAGGGAGCTGCACGACGTCGTCGCGCACCACATCACGGTGATCAACGCCCTGGTCGGCGGCGCGCGGGCGACGCTCGCGCCCGAGCAGGAGGTCACCCGCGAGGCGCTGGAGAGCGCCCAGCAGACCGCCCGCCAGGCGATGTCGGAGATGCGCCGGCTGCTGCACGTGCTGCGGGCCGACGGCAACGACGGCCCGGACGCCGCGACCGGCGTGGGGGCCGACCGCCTGCCCGCACTCATCGGCGAGGCCAGGAGCGCCGGGCTGCCCGCCAGCCTGACCGTCACGGGCGAGCCGGTGGCGCTGCCCTCGGCCGTGGACCACGCCGTCTACCGGATCGTGCAGGAGGCGCTGACCAACACCCGCAAGCACGCGGCCGGCGCCAGGGCCAGCGTGCGCCTGGCCTACGGGTCCGAGGCGGTGGAGGTCGAGGTGCTCGACGACGGCGTGCCGCAGCAGGGCGGCGCGCCGGGGTTCGGGCTGGGCGGCATGGCCGAGCGGGTCGCGTTGTGCGGCGGCCAGCTTTCGACCGGCCCGCGTCCCGGGGGAGGATTCCGGGTGCACGCCCGCATCCCCTTGGAGGCAACATGATCACGGTGCTGCTGGTCGACGACCACGAGCTGGTCCGCAAGGGGTTCCGGCTGATGCTCGACGCGCAGCCCGACCTGTCCGTGGTGGGCGAGGCCGGCGACGGCGAGCGGGCCGTCGAGCTGAGCCGGCGGCTGCGTCCCGACGTGGTGCTGATGGACCTGCACATGCCGGGGCTCGACGGCGTGCGGGCCACCGAGCTGATCACCTCGGAGCTGCCGGGCGTGCGGGTGCTCGCGCTGAGCACCTTCGACCTGGACGAGAACGTGCTCGCGGCGCTGCGGGCGGGCGCCGACGGCTTCCTGCCCAAGGACGTCTCCCCGGAGGAGCTGATCGAGGGCGTGCGCGTGGTGCACCGGGGCGAGTCGGCGGTCGCGCCGCGGCTGCTGACCCGGCTGATCGGCACGTTCGTCCGCGCGTCGAGGCCGCCGGCCGCGCCCGCGCCGCCCGTGCTGGACGCGCTGACCGAGCGCGAGCGGGAGATCCTCGTGCTGATCGCCAGGGGCCGGTCGAACACCGAGATCGCCGGGCAGCTGGCCGTCTCCCCCTCGACCGTCAAGAACCACGTGACCAGCCTGTTCGCCAAGATCGGGGTCAGGGACCGGGCGCAGGCCGTGATCGTCGCGTACGAGGCGGCGCTGATCAAACCTGGAGACTAGGACCAGGCTCCCAGGCCGCGCCCGGCAAGAACGTCCTCACGGCCGAAGAGAACGGCAGGCCCCGGGCGGCACGCTTGGTGGCATGACGGCGATTCGCGCAACCAACCTGAGCAAACGCTACGGCGCCACCCATGCCGTCGCGGACCTGTCGTTCGACGTCGAGCCCGGCCAGGTGACCGGGTTCCTCGGGCCGAACGGCGCCGGCAAGTCCACGACCATGCGGATGATCCTCGGCCTCGACCGGCCGTCGAGCGGGTCCGTGCTGGTGGACGGGCGGCCGTACCAGGAGCATCGGCACCCGCTGCGCAAAGTGGGCGCGCTGCTGGACGCCAAGGCCGTGCACGGCGGCCGCAGCGCCCGCAACCACCTGCTGGCCATCGCCCAGAGCAACGGCATCCCGGCGGGCCGGGTGAACGAGGTGCTGGAGGCCGTCGGCCTGCGCGAGGTGGCGCGGCGGCGGATCGGCGGTTTCTCGCTCGGCATGTCGCAGCGCCTCGGCATCGCGGCCGCGCTGCTCGGCGACCCCGAGATCCTGCTCTTCGACGAGCCGGTCAACGGGCTCGACCCCGAGGGCATCCTGTGGATCCGCACGTTCATGCGCAAACTGGCCGCCGAAGGGCGCACGGTGTTCGTCTCCAGCCACCTCATGAGCGAGATGGCCCAGACGGCCGACCACCTGATCGTGATCGGCCGGGGCCGGCTGATCGCCGACACGAGCGTGCAGGAGTTCATCGGGCGCAGCTCGCAGGGCTACGTACGGGTGCGCTCCCCGCGCCTGGCCGAGGTCGCCGACCTGGTCAAGGTGGGCGACCTGTACCCCGACCACCTGCGCGTCACCGCGATGAGCACGCTGGAGATCGGCACCCTGACCGCTCGGGCCGGGATCCCCCTGGAGGAGCTGACGTTCGTGCAGCCCTCGCTCGAAGCGGCGTACATGGAGCTCACCAAGGACAGTGTGGAGTACTCGTCATGACCGACATCCTGAGGTCCGAATGGACCAAGATCCGTTCGGTGCGTTCGACGGTGTGGACGCTCGCCGTCACCGCCGTGCTCCTGATCGGCCTGGGCGGGCTGCTGTCGGTCGCGTCCAGGGCCACGGCCGACGGGCAGCCCATCACCGGTGACCAGGCCGTCATGACGAGCCTGACCGGCATCATGTTCGCCGCGCTGTCCATGGCCACGCTGGGCGTGCTGGTGATCTCCAGCGAATACCGGACCGGCGGCATCCGCACGTCGCTGCTGGCCGTGCCGCGGCGGCTGAAGCTGCTCACCGGCAAGATCGTGGTGTTCACCGTGACGGCGCTGGTCGTCTCCACCGTCGCGGCGGCCGCCGCGGTGGCCGTCGGCGTGGCGATCCTCCGGCCGGACTCGGTCGACGTGGGCACCGCGGCGCAGTCGGTGTTCGGGGCCGGGCTCTACCTCACCGCCTGCGGCCTGTTCGGGCTGGGGCTCGGCACGGTGATCCGGCACACGCCGGGCGCGATCGTCTCGGCCATCGCGCTGATGATGGTGCTGCCGCAGCTCACCAACGCGCTGCCCGGCGCGTGGGGCAAGGCCGTCGCGGACCACTTCACCACCAACGCCGGTATGGAGATCGTGCTGGACCAGCCCGGGAACCCGCTGGGGCCGTGGAGCGGGCTCGGCGTCTACGCGCTGTGGGTCGCCGTCGCGGTGGTGGCGGGGGCCGTGCTCCTGCAGCGGCGGGACGCCTGAGCCGCACCCGGCGGCCGGGCTCCCCCGCCGCCGGTCAGCCCGAGGCGAGCTGGCGCCCCCGGTCGCGGGCGGCCTCGATGGCGGCCAGGAAGGCGGCGCGCACGCTGTGGCGCTCCAGCTCGGCGATGGCCGCGATCGTGGTGCCGCCCGGCGAGGTGACGGCCTCCCGCAGGATCACCGGGTGCTCACCGGAGTCGCGCAGCATCACGGCCGCGCCGACGATCGACTGGGTGACCATGTCGAGCGCGGCGGCCCGCGGCATGCCGAGCAGGATGCCCGCGTCGACCATGGCCTCGACCAGGTAGAAGAAGTAGGCGGGGCCGCTGCCGGACAGCGCGGTCGCGGCGTCCTGCTGGGACTCGGGGATGCGCAGCACCTTGCCGACCGGCTTGAGCAGGCCCTCGGTGAGCTTGAGGTGCTCCTCGCCGGCGTGCGCGCCCGCCGAGATCACGCTCATCGCCTCGTCGAACTTGATCGGCGTGTTGGACATGACCCGGACCACCGGCACCTCGACGCCGAGCCGCTGCTCGACGAACGCGGTGGTGATGCCGGCCGCCGCCGTGATGACCAGGCGGTCGGCCGGGACGTAGGGGGCGATCTCCGCCAGCAGGGTCGCCATGTCCTGGGGCTTGACGGCCAGGATCAGGGTGTCGGCCGACTTGGCCGCCTCGGCGTTGTCGACCGTGCGCACGCCGTACGTCTCGCGCAGCGCCTGCGCCCGCTCCGGACGGCGGCTGGTCGCCATGATGTCGCCCGGCTTGAACCCGGCGCGCAGCAGCCCGGACAGCAGGGCCTCGCCCATCTTGCCGGTGCCCAGAATCGCGATCATCTCGACCTCTCGAAGGGGAACGGACGCCGGCCCAGCCTACTAGCCCCGCGACAGCAGCGATCTGAGGAAGAACGCCAGGTTGCGGGGGCGTTCGGCCAGGCGGCGCATGAGGTAGGCGTACCAGTCGGCGCCGTACGGGACGTACACGCGCACCTGGCCGCCCAGCCCGGCCAGACGGCGCTGCTCGCCGGGGCGCACGCCGTACAACATCTGGTACTCGAAGCCGTTGACGTCGCGGCCGTCGAGCACGGCCAGGGTGGAGGCGATCTGGATCATCCTGGGGTCGTGCGTGGCGATCATGGGGTAGCCGGTGCCCGCCATGAGGATCTTGAGGCAGCGGACGAACGAGCGGTCGACGTCGGCCGGCCTGCTGTAGGCGCCGGGGGCGGTGTAGGCGCCCTTGCAGAGCCGCACGCGGGCGCCGGCCAGCTTCTCGCAGCGTTCGAGCGCGTCGGGCAGGTACGCCTGAACCACGATCCCGACGTCGGGGTGCTCCTTGCGCAGGGTGGCGTGCACGAAGTGCAGCCCGCCGATCGTGTCGTGCTCCTCGGCGTCGAGCGTGACCGTGATGCCGCGGGGGGCCGCCGCCTCGCAGATGGTGGCCGCGTTGTCGAGCGCGACCTGCTCCGACAGCCGCAGCCCGAGCGCGGTCAGCTTGACCGAGGCGTCGCCGCCCGGCGGCAGCCGGTCGAGCAGCGACAGGTACTCGCGCACCGCCGCCTCGGCCTGTCTCCTGTCGGTCACCTCTTCGCCCAGGTGGTCGACGGTCACGAGCAGGCCCTCGTGGGCCAGCCCGCGGATGACCTCGCCGACGTCGTCGGCGACGTATCGCTTGACCACGTCCCTGGTCAGCGGCGATGTGGTGATGACGCGTTCGGCGCGTTCGCTCTTGGAGACGGCGAGCATTGCCTGACGGAGCACGTGACCCACACTAACCGCCCACTTCCCGGGTATATCGCTGAACCGCGGACCTGCCCTTTTCGTCTTATGGATATGCGCACAATGACGACAGCGACTCTTCTCGCCGGTTCTCTGGTGCTCGCGACGGGTTGTGCCACATCGCCGCCGGCCGCCCGTCCGCTGCCGCAGACGCCCGCCGAGCACGTCGTGACACCGGTCACCACCGCCCCCAGCAAGGCCCCCGAGCCGGTCAAGCCCACCGGCGACGCCATCAACGTGCACAAGGTCCGCTGGACCAAGGCCACGGCCGTCGCACGCGGCAAGCAGGTCAGGCTCACCTGGTGGTCGGGCGTGGAGCCGTGCACCGTGCTGGACAAGGTCAAGGTCAAGGAGACCGCCAAGAAGGTCACCATCACCCTGTACGAGGGCACGTCCCCGAAGGCCAAGGACGTGTCCTGCATCATGCTGGCCCTGGAGAAGACCACGACCGTCAAGCTCAAGCACGCCCTCGGCAAGCGCAAGCTCGTGGACGGCGCGAAGCCCTAGCGCCCGAGGCGCCGGCAGCCCTCGGGAACGGCCGGGCGCGCGTCGATCCCGCCGTTCCCGGCAGGTACGGCACGTCCCCCGCGGCCCCGGCCTTGGGCAGGCTCGGCAACCGGCCGACGCCGTACGTCAGGAACGACTCCGGGAACGCCATGGTCCCGGCAGTCTGGCTTGCCCTCCGTCTGCGATCACCGGAGCAGGGACCCGCGGCGTGGTCCCACGGGAACCGCTCATCCTTGCGGCCGGCCTGGTGATCAGGTGGAACCAGCGGGCGCCCGCCCCCGTTACGCGGGTTGTGGAGAATCACGGTTTGGTGCCCGATTGTCGGGAATGCCGTCACGCTCACAGGGGTTGAGTCGGGTAGGCTCAAGTCGTTTGACAAAGACGACACGAATCCGTAGCTTGAGTCCAACCGACTCAACTTTGACTACAAGGACGTACTCATGGCACGTGCGGTAGGTATCGACCTTGGGACGACCAACTCCGTCGTCTCGATCCTCGAGGGCGGTGAGCCCACCGTCATCGCCAACGCGCAGGGCTCGCGGACCACGCCGTCCGTGGTCGCCTTCGCGAAGAACGGCGAGGTCCTGGTGGGCGAGGTCGCCAAGCGGCAGGCCGTCACCAACGTTGACCGGACGATCCGCTCGGTCAAGCGCGAGATGGGCACCAACTGGTCCCAGGAGATCGACGGCAAGAAGTTCTCCCCCCAGCAGATCAGCGCCTTCGTGCTGCAGAAGCTGAAGCAGGACGCCGAGGCGTACCTGGGCGAGAAGATCACCGACGCGGTGGTCACCGTCCCGGCGTACTTCAACGACGCCCAGCGCCAGGCCACCAAGGAGGCCGGCACGGTCGCGGGCCTCAACGTCCTGCGCATCATCAACGAGCCGACCGCCGCGGCCCTCGCCTACGGGCTCGACAAGGAGCAGGACCAGACGATCCTGGTCTTCGACCTCGGCGGCGGCACCTTCGACGTCTCGCTGCTCGACGTCGGCCAGGAGGACGGCCACGGCTTCGTCGAGGTCAAGGCCACCTCCGGCGACAACCACCTCGGTGGCGACGACTGGGACCAGCGCGTCGTCGACGAGCTGGTCAAGCGCTTCCAGAACGCCCACGGCGTCGACCTCGCCAAGGACAAGATGGCCCTCCAGCGCCTGCGTGAGGCCGCGGAGAAGGCCAAGATCGAGCTGTCCAGCCAGGCCGAGACCAACATCAACCTGCCCTACATCACCGCCTCCTCCGAGGGCCCGCTGCACCTCGACGAGAAGCTGACCAGGGCCGAGTTCCAGCGCCTGACGGCCGACCTGCTCGAGCGCACCAAGGGCCCGTTCCACCAGGTCATCAAGGACGCCGGCATCAAGGTCTCCGACATCGCGCACGTGGTGCTCGTCGGCGGCTCGACCCGCATGCCCGCCGTCACCGAGCTCGTCCGCGAGCTGACCGGCGGCAAGGAGCCCAACAAGGGCGTCAACCCCGACGAGGTCGTCGCCATCGGCGCCGCTCTCCAGGCCGGCGTGCTCAAGGGTGAGGTCAAGGACGTCCTCCTGCTCGACGTGACCCCGCTGTCGCTGGGCATCGAGACCAAGGGCGGCATCTTCACCAAGATCATCGAGCGCAACACGACGATCCCGACCAAGCGCTCGGAGGTCTTCACCACGGCCGAGGACAACCAGCCGTCGGTGCAGATCCAGGTCTACCAGGGCGAGCGCGAGATCGCCTCGTACAACAAGAAGCTGGCCACCTTCGAGCTGACCGGCATCGCCCCTGCGCCGCGCGGCATCCCGCAGATCGAGGTCACCTTCGACATCGACGCCAACGGCATCGTCAACGTCTCCGCCAAGGACCTGGGCACGGGCAAGGAGCAGACGATGACCATCACCGGCGGCTCCGCGCTGCCGAAGGACGACATCGAGCGCATGATGCGCGAGGCCGAGTCGTACGCCGAGGAGGACAAGAAGCGCCGCGAGGAGGCCGAGGTCCGCAACAACGCGGACGGTCTGGCCTACCAGACGGAGAAGTTCCTCCGCGAGAACGACGACAAGGTCCCCGGCGACATCAAGACCGAGGTCAACGACGCCCTGGCGGAGCTGAAGAAGGCTCTTGAGGGCACCGACACCGACGTCATCCGCACCTCCGCGGAGAAGCTCGCCACGGTCAGCCAGAAGATGGGCTCGGCCATCTACGCCGCCAGCCAGGGCCAGCAGGCCGGTCCCGAGGGCGCTCCGCAGGACGCCACGGCCGGTCAGGGCGCCAAGGCCGACGACGACGTGGTCGAGGCCGAGATCGTCGACGAAGACCAGCCGAAGAAGGACCAGTGATGCCGGCGCGCGACAACGGGCACGAGGAGCCGGTGATCCGCGACAAGCGCAAGATCGACCCGGAGACGGGCGAGGTTCGGGAGACCTCGGGCGAGCAGCCCGAGGCGCCCGCCGAGCAGGCGCCGGCGGCGGCCCACGACGGTGAGCTGGCGGCCCAGCTCGCCGAGCGGACCGCCGACCTCCAGCGCCTCCAGGCGGAGTACACGAACTACCGCAGAAGGGTCGAGCGCGACAGGGTCGCGGTCCGCGAGCAGGCCGTCGCCGGCGCGCTGACCGAGCTCCTCCCTGTGCTCGACGACATCGGACGGGCCCGTGACCACGGCGAGCTGACCGGTGGCTTCGCGAAGGTGGCGGAGTCGCTGGAGTCGGTGCTCACCAAGCTGGGCCTCAGCGCCTACGGCCAGAAGGGCGACCCGTTCGACCCGACGGTCCACGAGGCGCTGATGCACAGCTACTCGCCCGACGTGACCGAGCCCACTGCGATCGAGGTGCTGCAGCCCGGTTACCGGATGGGTGAGCGGGTGCTGCGCCCGGCGCGGGTGGCGGTGGCCGAGCCCGAGGACGCTCCTCCCGCGTCCAATGACGACGAAGCAAACTGACAAAAGGACGAAGGGCCGTAGATGAGCACCAAGGACTACCTGGAAAAGGACTACTACGCCGTCCTTGGTGTGCCCAAGACCGCCACCGCCGACGAGATCAAGAAGGCGTACCGGAAGCTGGCCAGGCAGTACCACCCGGACACCAACCAGGGCGACGCCGCCAAGGAGACCAAGTTCAAGGAGGTCTCGGAGGCGTACGACATCCTGTCCGACAGCAAGCGCCGCAAGGAGTACGACGAGGCGCGCACGCTGTTCGGGTCCGGGGTGGGCGGACAGCGCCCCGGCGGTGGCGGTTTCCCGTTCGACTTCGGCGACCTGTTCGGCGGCACCGCCGGCCAGCAGGGCGGGGGCGCCGGTGAGCGGCTCGGCGACCTGTTCGGCGGGCTGTTCAACCGCGGTGGGGCGGGGGGCTCCACCCGCACGACGAGCGCGACCAGACCGCGCCGCGGCCAGGACGTCGAGTCCGAGGTCACGCTCTCGTTCACCGAGGCCGTCGAGGGCACCACGGTCTCGCTCAGGCTGACGAGCTCGGCCGCCTGCACCGCGTGCAGCGGCACCGGCGCCAAGGCGGGCACGACCCCCCGGGTCTGCCCCACCTGCGAGGGCACCGGCGCGGCCAGCCGCAACCTGGGCAACTTCGCCTTCTCCGAGCCCTGCCGCGACTGCAAGGGCCGCGGGCTGCTCGTGGACGACCCCTGCCCCGTGTGCGAGGGCAACGGCCGGGCCAAGAGCACCCGCACGATCCAGGCCAGGATCCCCGCCGGCGTGGCCGACGGGCAGCGGGTCAAGCTCAAGGGCAAGGGCGCGCCGGGCGAGAACGGCGGCCCGGCCGGCGACCTCTACATCCTGACGCACGTCAAGCCGCACCACGTGTTCGGCCGGACGGGCGACAACCTCACGATCACGGTTCCCGTGACGTTCTCGGAGGCCGCGCTGGGCGCCGAGATCAAGGTGCCGATCCTCAAGGGCATGCCGGTGACCCTGCGCGTCCCGGCGGGCACGCCCAACGGCCGCACGTTCCGCGTGCGGGGCAGGGGCGTCACCCGCAAGGACGGCACCAAGGGTGACCTGCTCGCCAGCGTCGAGGTGCTCGTGCCGAAGACGCTCGACGACAAGTCGCGCGAGCTCCTCACCGAGTTCAACACCGCGACCGCGGGCGACGACCCGCGCGCCGATCTCATTCAGCGAGCCAGAAGCGAGTAGCCGATGGACGCCAACTATTTCGACCTGTCCGACGACACGCCTGTTTATGTGATTTCGGTGGCCGCGCAGCTCTCCGGGCTCCATCCGCAGACGCTGCGCCAGTACGACCGGCTCGGCCTGGTCAGCCCGGGCCGCACCGCCGGGCGCGGCCGCCTCTACTCCACAAGAGACATCATCCAGCTCCGCGAGGTCCAGCGGCTCTCCCAGGAGGAGGGCATCAACCTCGCGGGCATCAAGCGGATCCTCGAGCTCGAGAACGAAGCTCTGCGGCTGCGTGAGGAGGTTCACCGCCTGCGCGCCGAGATGCGGATGGTCAGGGCGCTGATCCGCTACGAGCTGCCACCGGGGGCCTAGGTTATGGACTACAAGCTCACCCAGAAGAGCCAGGAAGCTCTCTCGGGTGCCATGCGGCGCGCCGCCGCCGAGGGCAACCCGGAGATCTCTCCGGCCCATCTGCTCTCCACGCTGCTCTCCCAGACGGGCGGCACGGCCGTGCCGCTGCTCGAAGCGGTCGGCGCCGACTGGCGCACGCTGCGGGCGCGCGTCGAGGAGCAGCTCGCGGCGCTGCCGAAGGCTCAGGGCGCGACAGTGGGCGCGCCGTCGAGCTCGCGGCAGCTGCTCACCGTCATGAACACCGCCGCCCAGCACGCCAACCGCCTCGAAGACCTCTATGTCTCGACCGAGCACCTGCTCGTCGGCCTGGCGGCCGACGGCGGCCCGATGGCCGAGCTGCTCAAGGCGCAGGGCGCGACCCCGCAGGCGCTGCTCGACGCCTTCGAGAAGGTACGCGGCCACGCCCGCGTCACCAGCGAGACGCCCGAGGACACCTACCAGGCGCTGGAGAAGTACGGCGTCGACCTGACCGAGCGGGCCCGCGGCGGCGGCCTCGACCCGGTGATCGGCCGCGACTCGGAGATCCGCCGCGTGGTCCAGGTGCTCAGCCGCCGCACCAAGAACAACCCGGTGCTGATCGGCGAGCCCGGCGTCGGCAAGACCGCCGTCGTCGAGGGCCTGGCCCAGCGCATCGTGGCCGGGGACGTGCCCGAGTCGCTGCGCAACAAGCGGCTGATCTCGCTCGACCTGGGCGCGATGGTGGCCGGCGCGAAGTACCGCGGCGAGTTCGAGGAGCGTCTCAAGGCCGTCCTCTCCGAGATCAAGGAGAGCAACGGGCAGATCGTGACGTTCATCGACGAGCTGCACACCGTCGTCGGCGCGGGGGCCGCCGAGGGCGCCATGGACGCCGGCAACATGCTCAAGCCCATGCTGGCCCGCGGTGAGCTGCGCATGATCGGCGCGACCACGCTCGACGAATACCGCGAGCGCATCGAGAAGGACCCCGCGCTGGAACGCCGCTTCCAGCAGGTCTACGTGGGCGAACCCACGGTCGAGGACACGATCGCGATCCTGCGCGGGCTCAAGGGCCGCTACGAGGCGCACCACCAGGTGCAGATCGCCGACGGCGCGCTGGTCGCCGCCGCCGCCCTGTCCGACCGCTACATCACCAACCGCTTCCTCCCCGACAAGGCCATCGACCTGGTCGACGAGGCCGCCTCGCGGCTGCGCATGGAGATCGACTCCCGTCCCGTGGAGATCGACCAGCTCCAGCGGAGCGTCGACCGCATGAAGATGGAGGAGCTGGCCCTGACGAAGGAGACCGACGAGGCGTCGGTCCAGCGGCTCGACCGCCTGCGCCAGGAGCTGGCCGACCGCCAGGAGGAGCTCAACGCCCTCGTCGGCCGCTGGGAGCACGAGAAGGCCGGGCTCAACAAGGTCGGCGAGCTGAAGAAGCAGCTCGACGAGGCCAGGGGCGCGGCCGAGCGGGCCCAGCGCGACGGCGACTTCGAGGCCGCCTCCCGGCTCATGTACGCCGAGGTGCCCCGGCTGGAGCAGGCCCTCCAGGCCGCCTCCGACGCCGCGCCGCCGGACAACGCCATGGTCAAGGAGGAGGTCGGCGCCGACGACATCGCCGAGGTCATCTCCTCCTGGACGGGCATCCCCGCCGGCCGCCTGCTGGAGGCCGAGACGGCCAAACTGCTGCGGATGGAGGAGGAGCTGGGCCGGCGGCTCATCGGCCAGCAGCAGGCCGTACAGGCCGTCTCCGACGCCGTGCGCCGCAGCAGGGCCGGCATCGCCGACCCCGACCGTCCCACGGGCTCGTTCCTGTTCCTCGGGCCCACCGGTGTGGGCAAGACCGAGCTGGCCAAGGCGCTGGCGGAGTTCCTGTTCGACGACGAGCGGGCGATGACCCGCATCGACATGAGCGAATACTCCGAGAAGCACAGCGTGGCCAGGCTCGTCGGCGCGCCTCCCGGCTACGTCGGCTACGAGGAGGGCGGCCAGCTCACCGAGGCCGTCCGGCGGCGGCCGTACACGGTGGTGCTGCTGGACGAGGTGGAGAAGGCGCACCCGGAGGTGTTCGACATCCTCCTCCAGGTGCTCGACGACGGACGGCTGACCGACGGCCAGGGCCGCACGGTCGACTTCCGCAACACGATCCTGATCCTGACCTCCAACATCGGCTCGCAGTTCCTGGTCGATCCGAAGCTGGAGAACGACGCCAAGCGCGAGGCCGTCATGGGGGCGGTGCGCGGCTCGTTCAAGCCGGAGTTCCTCAACCGGCTCGACGACGTCATCCTCTTCGACGCGCTCGGCTCCGAGGAGCTGGCCCAGATCGTCGACCTCCAGGTCGACCGCCTGGCCCAGCGGCTGGCCGACCGCCGCCTGACGCTGGAGGTCAGCCCGGCCGCCCGCGAATGGCTCTCGCTGACCGGCTACGACCCCCTGTACGGCGCCCGCCCGCTGCGCCGCCTGGTCCAGTCGGCCATCGGCGACAAGCTGGCCAAGGCCGTGCTGTCCGGCGAGATCGCCGACGGCGACAAGGTCAGGGTGGAGCTCGGCGACGACGAGCTGCTCATCCAGCGCGGCTGAGGCGGTGCCAGCGAGCCCGGGGATCCCCGCGATCTCCGGGCTCCGGCATGTCATGCCAGGGTCATATCCCGTCGCCGCGGGGTAAGGTTCCCGCCACCCTTCGGACAAGCCGCACGCGACCGGCCGGACACGTGGCTAGCTTCGGCGTTCGTCAGATCACCGATTCCGATCAGAGGGACGTGCGGTGTCATCTCGTAAGATCCGAAGCATCCTCACGGTGGCCGTTCTGACCGTGGGCGTCACCTGGCCGGTCGCCGGTCCTTCGGTGGCCGACACCTGCCGGCCGCCTTCCGAGGCGGTCGCCTCGTACTGCGACGGCCACGCCAAGCTCCAGCTCAACGAGGGCAGAACGAACGGCCACCGGGTCGTCACCGAGGAGGTCGGCAAGCTCGCCATGGCCGCCGGTGACATGGCCAGGCGGCTCGGCCTGACGGGTCTGGCGGCCGCCAGGTCCGCCATGGGCCCGCTGGCCGACCTCGGCGGCGTCGGGGCGACGTGGGGCATGCCCTCGCTGAACAGCGCCTCGCCCGCGCTGTTCCCCGCGGCCTCCGGCAACAGCGGGATGCGTGATCTGGCCACGACGCTGCAGGTGCCCGCGCTGCCCGCCCTCCCCGCGCTGCCGCAGACGCCCGTCGTGGCCCGGGTGCCGGCCGAGATGACGCTCGGCGAGAAGCCGACCACCCCCGCCTCGGCCCGCGCCGCGAAGTCGCCGGGCCGGGCGCGGCAGCCGGTGCGGGAGGTCGGCGGCGATCTGATCTCGAACCTGCTGCCCAGGGCCGTGGAGAGCATCGAGGGCGCGTCGACGCTGCCCGGCGGCTACCCCGCGATCGACGGCTTCAGCCGCCTGCTGCCCGGTCTCGACCTGCACTGAGCCAATGTGTCCGGGCGCGGGTCGTGCCTGCCGCGCCCGGCTTCCTCAACCGGAGGGGCCGTGGCCGCGCACTGTCGCGGCCCCTCCGGCCCGGCTTCGCGGGCACGCGACAAGCCGGGCCCCGCGCTGGGGCCCGCCGGCCGGCCCCCGCGACTAGGAGACGAGCTCGTCGAGCTCGTCCTCCGGAAGGCCGAGGTCGACCCTGATCCGGTATCGCGTCCGCAGCAGCGCCACCTGCTCGGGGTCGCCCTCCTCGCAGCCCAGCACGGCCTGGGTGGCCCATTCGAGGCCGCCCCGCAGATCGCCGTAGGCGACCAGGGTCTCCGCGATGGTGTGGGCCGTCGCCGTGGAGACGTCGCCCTCCGCGCGGATGGTCTCGATGAGCTCCCGGGCCTCGTCGGGCCGTTCGAGCTCGAAGAGGGTGTCGGCGATGCCCGCGCGCGGGTCGAAGCCCGCGTCGCCGCCGTCCTCCACGGCGCGCTGGAAACACTCCATCGCGCGTGCGGGCTGTCCCGCCGCTCGCCACTCCTCGGCGGCCAGGACGAGGATGGACGCCCTGGAGACGTCGCCGGACGAATAACCGAGCGCGACGTCGTAAAGCCGACTGGCCAAGGAACTGTGGTCGTCGGCCAGCAGGGCCTGCTCCAGCAGACGATCAAGGTGCTCTCGGGTCACATGCGCCACACCCGCGAGACTACCGAGCCGCCAGGCGGTTTGCCCGGTCAATGCGCATCGCCGGTCACATGCAAATTCGGCAACGTCTCGTCCAAGGCTGGTCACGCTGCGCGTGTATGCGCAGGTCAGCGGGCATATACGGCATGCTTTGCGGTACGCGGGCGGAGGGGGCTGTAATGGGCATGTCCAGGCAGATGACCTTCACGCTGGCTTGCGCCGTCGTTCTCTCGGCCCTCGGGCCCGGCGTGGCCGGGTACCTGTCCGCCCGGCTGGACGCGATCCGCACGGCCGAACGCAACCTGCACGCGCTGCAGGCCAGGCTCGACGTCCGGCAGGCCCGGGACGTCCGGCCGGTGTCGTTCCCCCTGCCCTGCCTGCGTACGCCGGTGACGCCGCGCATCCAGCAGGTGCCCGAGGCGCGGCAGCGGGCCGCGCCCGGCGCCCGGCGGCCGGTCATCGCCGGCACGGCCCGGTGATCCGGCCGGCGACCACGGACCGCACGGCCCGGGCGAGCCCGAGCGCGACGCGGACCGGCCCACGCCTGTGGCGGGGGTCGAAAGGGGCACTGCGCTTGAAGGCGGACGGCGGAAGATCGTACATCTTCACCTCCGGAAGACCCGTGACGGACAGTGACGATCGCTCGTCGCTGTCATGCCCAGATCTCGGTCAGCGTCCCCCCTCGCCCTCGGTCAGCACGTGCGGCGACCACGACTTGAGCTGACGCGACAGGAACCCCCGCATCAGGTGCTTGGCGGCGTCGATGATGTCGGGCGCGCCGGCGGGGTCGCGCCGGAAGGCCAGCTTGAGCACCGCGTCGCCGGCCTCGACCGCGACCAGCACGGCCAGGTCGAGCGTCTCGCTGTCGGCCAGGCCGAACTCCTTGAGCAGCAGCCCGCGCAGCCTGCCCGCGATGACCGTGTTGTTCTCGGAGTCGGAGTCGAGCAGGTTGAGGTCGACGACGTCGCCGAAGTGCAGGCTCCGGAAGCCGGGGACCGTGCGGTGCATGTCGACGTACTCGTCGATGATCGCGTCGACGGCCTCCCACCAGCCGCGGTACTCCTCCTCCATGAACCGCAGCCCCACCCGCGCCACGAACTGCTCGACGTTGCGCCGGGTGAGCTCCTGGGTGATGGCCCGCTTGTCGGGGAAGAACTGGTAGACCGAACCGATCGCGACGCCTGCCCGCTCGGCTATGCGGGTGGTGGACAGGGCCTCGTAGCCGGTCTCGTCGAGGAGTTCGGCGCAGGCGTCGAGCATGCGCTCGACGCGCCGGGCGCTGCGGCGTTGGGCCGGCTGCCGCCGGAGAGCTTTGGGGTGGACGCAGTCATCATCCATTTGCGGCGAAGACACGGATTCATCTTCTCTCGTCTGCACGATCGTTACCTACTCATTTGCGGGATTTCTCGGATGACTGCCTGCCGGGTCGCCCGTGGCGAAATCCACGGGCCGGCATAACCGAATTTCCGTACTGGTCGGCGCGCCGAATCCGGCCCGGCGCGCGGCCCGCGGCCCAGCGCGGACGCCTGGTGGCCCGGCGCGGCTCCGGCGAGACGAGGCCCCGGGTAACAGCCCGCCGATGATATGTTCGATAAACGTTCCCCGACGGGGACCGTCATATTGTTCGACACAATCCCGGCACACTGTATTGCGAGACGATATTTCGCGAATAATCTTCAATTCGAGCGATAACGGCGATGCCGGGCCGCGCCGTCGTCGCGCGGGTGGCTGCGCTGCGTCCAGTGGCCGGCCTCAACCGTGCGGCGCCACGGTCGGCCACGGCCGGCCGCCCCGCCGGGCGGTCACCGCCGGCCGCGCCCCGCCGGACTCGACCTGCCGCATGGCGACCTCCTATTGGACGGACTGTCCAGAGGATAGATCGATCATGGCCGCGCTGCCAGCCCCGAGCACGCGCGCAGCGCCTTCCAGTCGCTCACGGCCTGGGTCCTGGCCGTGCCCGTCATCGGGATCGGGATGCCGCCCTGGATCGTGGCCGGGGTCCACTGGTCCTTGAGCACCTTGCGGCCGTTGATCGTCAACGTCAGCACGCCCGTCCTGCCCGTGGTGCCCGGGGTGGAGTTGTAGAAGACGAAGTTGCCCATGCCGTAGCTGACGTAGGCGTTGTCCAGGTATCCGGCGCCGAGCAGGATGTGCGCGTGCCCGCCGACCACGACGTCGGCGCCCGCCGCGACCAGCTTGGGGGCGAGCGAGCGCTGGGCCTCGTTGGGGCACTTCTGCATCTCGGTGCCCCAGTGCAGGTGCACGATGACGGTGTCGGAGTTCTTGCGCGCCTGGCGTACCGCCTTCAGCAGGCTCGCCTCGTCCTTGGCCGAGGCGAGTCCGCCCTTGTCGGCCGTGGCCGTCCACGACTGGATGAACTCGGCGTCGAGCACCTGCGTCGCGCCGATGATCGCCACCCGGTTGCCGTTCACCGTCTTGTGGAAGGGTTTGTAGGCCTGCGCGGCGTTCGCCCCGATGCCCACGATGGGGAACTTGCTGCGCTTGATGGCCGCCAGCGAGTCGGCCAGGCCGCTCTCCATGTAGTCCATGCCGTGGTTGTTGGCCATGGACGCGACGTCCACCCCGGCCGCCTTGAGCGCGTTGAACGCGGTCGCCGGCGCGCGGAAGGTGAACTGCTTGCCGGGCGCGGGCGTCCCGGCCGTGGTGATGGCGGTCTCCAGGTTGACCATCGTCAGGTCGGCCTTGCGCAGCACGTTCGCGATGGGCCCGAGGGCGGTGCCCGGGTTGGCGAGCCTGCCGCGCAGGACGCCCTCGAAGTGCACGTCGCCGCCGAAGGAGATGGTGAACGGCCGGCGCGCGGGCTTCGGCTTCGAGCTCGGCGACTCGGCCGCCTGCTGCTCGACCTGCTTGCTCTGCGGCTCTTTGTCAGGTGCCGACGAACATGCCGCGAGGGAGGCGGCGACGACCAGCACCGGTAGGACACGGGGGAGTCTCATCTACCGCCATTTCCGCTCGATCCAGACTTTTACGGATCGAGCATTCTATGGGCGGCAGATTAGGACTTGGTACCCATCAACCAGGTCAAAGCGGACCTAGTGGCGTCGTCCTTGGGGCTGTAGACGACGAGCCGCGTCTCCGGGGCGGCGGAGACGTTCAGGCTGGTCGTGCTGAAGCGGAGGTCGCCGGCGACCTCGTGCTTGAAGACCTTCACGCGGGGGCCCGGCTCGGCCACGTCCTGCCTGGCCCACATGCGGGCGAACTCGGCGCTCTCCGCGCTCAGCCGCCGCACGAAGTCCTGCCAGCAGGGGTCGTCGGCGTGCCGGCTGTAGGCGCCCCTGAAGACCGCGACCGCGCGCGGCAGCTCCGACTCGCGGTTGACGAGGGTGGTCGCGGCGTGCGGGTTGACGAACGTCTGCCACAACGAGTTCCGCTCGCCGTCCGGGGCCCCGACGACGTGCGGGAACAGGGTGGCGTAGGCGGCGTTCCAGGCCAGCAGGTCAGAACGGCTGTTGGTGACGGACGCGGGCATGTCGCCGAGCTGGTCGAGGATGCCCTGCATCTCGGGCGGCATGCGACTGGCGTCGGCGACGGCGGGGGGCTCGGCCTGACCGGTGAGCCGGTAGAGGTGCTGACGCTCGGCGTTGTCCAGCATGAGCGTACGGGCGACGGCGTCGATCACCTGGCCGCTGACGTTGATCGGCCGGCCCTGCTCCAGCCACGTGTACCAGGTGACGCCCACCCCGGCGAGCTGGGCGACCTCCTCGCGGCGCAGCCCCGGCGTACGCCTGCGGGGGCCCGGCGCGAGGTTCACCATCTCGGGGGTGATGCGCTCCCGGCGGGTCCGGAGGAACGCCGCCAGATCCGTACGTCTTGCCTCGGTCACGGTCACACCTCCACTATGGGGGCATCCGCGCACACTTATCCAGGTGCCGCCAATACCAGTATAAAGGGACTCTCGTTACTGGTATCGGATTCGCACAATAATGAAACACATGACCGAATCCGCCACTGTCACCACTCCTGTCCAGGTCACCCCACCGGACAGGGCCAAGGCCAGCGGTCTGCTCCTCGCAGTGATCCTCGTCGGGCAGTTCCTGGCCATCCTCAACGTCAACATCGTCAACGTGGCCACCCCGACCATCGAGGCGGACCTGCACTCCTCCGGCGCGGGGCTGCAGATGATCGTCGCCGGTTACACCATTGTCTATGCCGTCCTCTTGATCACCGGCGCCCGGATCGGCGACCTCTTCGGTTATCGCAACGCCTTCCTCGGCGGTCTGGCCGTATTCACCGTCACCACGCTCGGCGCCGGTCTCGCGCCCTCGACGGGCTGGCTGATCGGCTTCCGCCTCGCCCAGGGCGCCGGCGCGGCCATGATGATGCCGCAGGTGCTGACCCTGATCCAGCGCAACTACCAGGGCGCGGCCCGCGGCCGGGCGATCGGGCTCTGGTCACTGGTGATCAGCGGCGGCATCGTCGTGGGCCAGGCGCTCGGCGGCATCCTGCTCGGTTTCGGCGCCGGCTGGCGGGTGGTGTTCCTGGTGCTCGTGCCGGTCGGGGCGGTGCTGCTCGGCATCGGGTTCCGTGCCCTGCCCGCCGACGAGGGCGGCGGCAGGACCGGGCTCGACCCGTGGGGCCTGGTGACCCTGTCGGCGGCCGTGCTGCTGTTCGTGGTGCCGCTGGTGCTCGGACGTGACCTGGGCTGGCCCGTCTGGGGCTGGGTGTCGATGGGGCTCAGTGTCGTGATGTTCGTGGCGTTCGTCCGGGTCGAGCGCTGGGTGACCGGCCGGGGCGGGCGTCCGCTGGTGGACGCCAAGGTGCTGGCCGCGCCCGGCATGCGTCCCGGCCTGGCGATCCTGCTGTTCGGCCCGGCGACGTGGGGCGCGTTCCTGTTCACCTCGGCCCTGCACCTCCAGGGCGACCTGCACCTGTCCCCGCTCGGCTCGGGCATGATGCTGGTGCCGTGCGCGCTCGCCTTCGGCATCGTCGGCCTGCTGTGGCCGCGGCTGCCGGCTGGGCTGCAGCGCCCGCTCGTCCCGGTCGGCTACGTGGTGGCCGCGCCCGCCTACCTCGGCCTCGGCCTCGCCGCCGACGGCGGCGTCCTGTACGCCGCCATGAGCGCCCTCATCGGCGCCGGGCTCGGCGTGCAGGTGGCGGTGACCAACATGGCGACCGAGCAGGTGGACGGCGCGTACGCGGCGGACGCGAGCGGCGCGCTGCTCACCGTGATGCAGCTCGGCCAGGTCATCGGCGTCTCGACCGTGGGCACCCTGTTCATCTCGCTGAGCCAGGGCCACGGCACCGTCTCGGCCTCCCTCATGGCCGCCGTCGCGATGGCGGGCCTGGCCGTCCTGGCGGGCCTGAGCAGCCTCTTCCTGATCCGCCGCCGCTGACGTGCCGGCCGGCGACGATCGCTCCCGCCCGGTCGCCGACGTCGCCGGTTCGCCTTCACGGGCCGCGGACCCTTCGTCACCATGTAGGCATGGCATCCCGATCTCCGCGGCGGTCGCCCCTGCTGACCCTCCTCCTGGCAGCAGCCGCCTGCCTCATCGCCGCGGCTCCATAGGTCTCGTGCAGGCCAAGGAGATGCGGCTGTCACGCTCGGCCGCCAACCGCGCCCACCACCTCCAGCTCATGCAGCTCCAGATGACCCATCCGGTGTTGCGACGCGGGTTGGGGCTGCCGGCCAACGGCCTCGACCCGCGTCTGCACATCTACCTCAACCTTGTCATGTCGCACTGGGAAGCGGCTTTTGTGCTCGGCGAGATGTCCGAGCGCGTGCTCATCGCGCATGCCCGCAACGAGTTCTTCTCCACCTCGGCAGGCGGGCGCTTCTGGGAGAGCACGCGTGATTACCGACGCGCGACCGCGGACGACAAAACCGCCCTGCGATTCGTCGACGCGATCGACGACGCCTGGCGGCAGAGCAGGACATCAGGGCCGGATCACTTGCTCGTCGGCCCCGCTCGTCCTGCCGTGCTGAACGCTGCGGCGGCGGCTGGGGGCCGGATCTGGGAAACCTTACGAGGCGGGACGAGCCGGCGAACTCGGACCGAGCCTCGTCGTGGGCGGCCCTGAAGGTTGTGTCGTCAACTCGTCAGGGCCGCTTGTTCACCCGGCGGCGAGGGTCTGCAGGTCGAACTCGCCGTCACGCACCCCTGCGGTGAAGGCGGCCCACTCGGACGGCGTGAAGACGAGCACGGGGCCGTCCTCCACCTTGCTGTCCCGCAGGGCGACGTTGCCGTCTGCCAGCGGTGCAACCTCGACACAAGCGGTCGCACCATTACAGAAGGTGCTCTTTCGCCAGCTCGGGATCGTACTGGTGTGCATTTTCTCCCCAAAAGGATATAAGCGGGCCCCATTGCCCGCCTACTGAGACCGCGCTCTAGCGCCGCCACAACATGGCTTTGCGTTGGATGAGTACGCGGGATTCGTCCTCGTCGAGTGCCTCTGCCCACATGTGGTCAAAAGCGTTCTCATAACCGGCGACTCGTTCGAGGTCCTCTACGAAGTGAGCAGTGTACAAGTGCTCCAAATAGACGACATCGTCGAAACCGGTGAACTTCAGGTGAATGAACGCCCCGGTATTGACCGGATGGAGCGAGTCCAGCGGCAACACCCGGACGTTGACGTGCGGCAACAGGGAGACCTCGATGAGGTGTTCCATCTGCTCCCGCATGACCGAGGGCTCCCCGAAGCGCCGCATCAGCACCGCTTCGTCGAGCACCACGTTGAGGCGGCAGGGATCGGGCCGGTGCAGAACCCGTTGCTGCCGGTCTAGGCGGGCCTCGACGCGACTGCGCACGCCGCTGTGCGTGATCCGGACGATTCCGCGCGCGGAGAGGATGACCTCTCGCGCGTAGTCCTCGGTCTGGAGGAGACCGGACACCAACTGGGGTTCCCAGTTGCGCTGAACCGTCGCCTCCGCCTCCAGCCCGAGAAGCCTGATGTACTCCTCGGGAAGGGAGTCTTCATAATCTTCCCACCACCCACGCTGCTCCGCATCTCGCAGGAGGCCGAAGAGTTCGTCAAGTCTGTCGCCGTCGAGGCTGTAGAGCTCGCCCAACGCCTTGATGTCGGCGGCGCTGGGCATGGTCTTCGCGGCTTCGATGCGGCTGACCTTGCTGGCCGACCAGCCGAGCTCGCGCGCCGCCCGGGCCCCGGTGAACTTCCGTCGTTCGCGAAGGAGGCGCAACTCCTGGCCTAGGCGGAGCCTGCGCACTGTCGGACTGCCCTGCTGCGATGGCACCGTCCACTCTCCTTGTCGGGAATGAAGGTGTGGCGGGAACGGATCGTTTGGCAACCCGGTTTGTGGGCCGTTCACTCAATCTTACACTGCAACTTGCACGAACTCTGCCGCATGGGGTTGCCCGAAGGCTTTCACGGAGAGAGCGTGGGAGCAAGACAAGGCTTCACGTAGGTATAGAGGTCAGGGGGAGGATTTACGGCCGTCCTGGAGGTCCCGTGTGCGCCTGACAGAACGCGTGCAAGTTGCACGGCAACTAGAACGGCAATCTGCGAAGAAACTTAATTCTTCCCTTGCTCGATGTATTGCAGCATCACCGAACGCGGAGGACGATCGAGCCAGGAGGGTTCTCGTCCGACGAGGGGAGGCCGGGATGACGAAACGGCCCCGCACGTCGGACTCTCCGCTCACGATCGGGCGCCCGCGCGAGGGCCGCCTCACCGGCAACGGAGCCGTCCCGGATTCGAATGTCCAGCCAAGGGAGGCCGCTTGCCGGAAGGACCGTCCCATCGCCTGAAAAGCGTGTCGCTCATCGGAGCACGAAGAAATTGCCGGGCCGAGACCGGATCCGCGTTCGCCGCATATGGGCTGCCACCCTGCGGCGGGACGGGACCCGACCTGCGACCCGGCGAAGAAGCCACCTCTGGAAATGCCGCGAAAGGGGTCTTCTATGTACTCACAAGGTACCAAGGGGCTCGGCCGAATCAAGTCCCGGATCCGGGATCTGATCGCATGGACGGACCGCGAGATCTGCATGGAGCCGGACGAGTTCGCCATCTACCGGGGCTGGACGGTCACCAGGACCGGCTTCGGCGCCCGCGCCTACCGCGACCCGCGTTTCGACCAGCTCACGGTGGCGTCACGGGTGCCCGAGGAGGTGTCCTGACGTGTCGAGGAACCCGCGCAACCAGATCTACCCGGCCGTCGAGGACCTCCCGGGCGCGGGCGGCGGGGGCCCGCTGACGCGGATCTGGCGCGTCCGGAGCGAGCTCATGGCGCTCGGCGGGCTGGGGCTGTTGGTCCTGGCTCTGCTGGGCGTCGCGCGGGGCGGCCACTGGGTGCCGTTCGTCCTGCTGAGCAGCGCCGTCTCCGTGCCCGCCGCCACCAGGGCCGGCCGCAACCGGGCCCTGGCCCACTTCTGGTGCGTGGTCTCCCGCCACCGCCTGCAGCGGCTCTGCCTGGAGACGACCATGCACACCCGGTCGGGACGGATCCCGCTGGTGCTCTGGATCACGCCGTCGGCCAGGGGCGAGAAGGCGCTGGTCATGACGCGGGCGGGCATCTCGGCCGAGGAGTTCGACGCGTACGCCGAGGAGATCGCGGCGGCCTGCTGGGCCAGGAGCGCGACCGTCCACAGGCACCGCGACCGGGCCCACCTGCTGCTGGTGGAGATCGTCCGGCGGGACGAGCTGCCCGGCGTGACCGCTCCCGGCCTGGACCGCCTGTACGGCCGCCGCTCCTGGACGCCGCTGCGGTCCGGCCTTGAGGAGCCGCACGATCTGCGCACGCCGCCGGCGTTGCCGCAGGTCGTCCGATGACCTAGGGAAAGCGGGACATCTCCCTAGGAACGGCCCCGGGGACCGCGGGGGCTCCCGGGGCTTCCCCATGCGCACGGGACGGGCCAAGATGAGTTCACCTGGCGAACTCAGGAGTCGCGATGACCTCGACCGTCCACCGCACCTGTCCCCTCTGCGAGGCCGTCTGCGGCCTGACGCTCACCCTCGACGACGGCGGTCACGTCACCGGCGTCCGCGGCGACCGGGACGACCCGTTCAGCAAAGGGTTCATCTGCCCCAAGGGCGCGAGCCTGGGCCGCCTCGACGAGGACCCCGACCGGCTGCGCAAGCCGCTGATCCGCGAGGGCGACCAGTGGCGCGAGGCGAGCTGGGAGGAGGCGTTCGAGGCCGTCCGGCAGGGCCTGGCCCGCGTCACCGAGCGGCACGGACGCCGGTCGGTGGCGGTCTACCTGGGCAACCCCAACGCCCACACGATGGCCGGCGGCCTCTACGCCGGGCCGCTGGTCAAGGCGCTCGGCACCCGGAACGTCTTCACCGCCGCCACCGCCGACCAGATGCCCAAGCACGTCGCCAGCGGCCTGATGTTCGGCCACCCGCTGGCCGTCCCGGTGCCCGACCTGGACCGGACCGACTTCCTGCTGATGCTGGGCGCCAACCCGCTGGAGTCGAACGGCTCGCTGTGCACCGCCCCCGACTTCCCCGGCCGGCTGAAGGCCCTGCGCCGGCGCGGCGGCAGGCTCGTCGTGGTGGACCCGCGCCGGACCAGGACGGCGGCGCTGGCCGACGAGCACGTCTTCGTCCGGCCGGGCTCGGACGCGTACCTGTTGTTCGGGATCGTGCACACGCTGTTCGCCGAGGACCTGGCCAGGCCGTGGCACGAGGTCAACGGGCTGGCCGAGGTGCGCGAGGCGGCCAAGCACTTCCCGCCGGAGGCGGTCTCCCGGCGTACCGGCGTGCCGGCCGCGGCGATCGTCCGGCTGGCCAGGGAGCTGGCCGGCGCGCGGACGGCCGCCGTGTACGCCCGGATGGGCACCTGCACGACCGAGTTCGGCACGCTGGCCCAGTGGCTCGTGGACGTGCTCAACGTGCTCACCGGCAACCTCGACCGGCCCGGCGGGGCCATGTTCCCCAAGCCGGCGACCGAGTTCGGGGCGCGGCGGCGGCCGTACGCGGTGGGCCGGTGGCGCAGCCGGGTGCGGGGGCTGCCCGAGTCCAACGGCGAGCTGCCCGTGGCCACGCTGGCCGACGAGATCGAGACGCCGGGCGAGGGCCAGGTCAGGATGCTGGTCACGGTCGCGGGCAACCCGGTGTTGTCCGCGCCGCACGGCGACCGGCTGGAGGCGGCCTTCGCCGGGCTCGACTTCATGGTGAGCGTCGATCCGTACCTGAACGAGACCACCCGGCACGCGCACGTGATCCTGCCGCCGCCGCGGGTGCTGCAGTCGGGCCACTACGACTTCGCGCTGCTCGGGTTCGCCGTACGCAACTACGCCCGTTACTCGCGCCCCGCGCTGCCGCTGGACGGACGGCCCAGCGAGGCCCGGATCCTGGCCAGGCTGGCCGTGATCGCGTCCGGCATGGAAGGGCCGGGAGGGCCGGACGGGCCGGCGGCGGACCTGGACGAGTTCCTGATCGGCGAGATGCTGCGCAAGGCCGTGCAGACGCCCGGCTCCGGCGTCGAGGGACACGACGTGGCCGCGCTGCGGGCCGCGCTGGAGGGCGAGACGGGCGCCGAGCGCAGGCTGGACCTCATGCTCCGGCTCGGCCCGTACGGCGAATGGGCCGGCAAGGGCGACCTGTCGCTGCGCAAGCTGCTCGACCACCCGCACGGCCTGGACCTCGGCGCGCTGGAGCCGCGGCTGCCCGAGGTGCTGAAGACCGCCTCCGGCGTGATCGAGCTGGCCCCGCCGCAGCTCCTCGACGACATCGAGCGCCTGCGCGGCGGGCTGGCGGCCGAGCCGCCGGACATCGTGCTGATCGGGCGGCGGCACCTGCGCTCCAACAACAGCTGGCTGCACAACGTGGGCCCGCTGGTCGGCGGCACCAACACCTGCACGCTGCAGATCAACCCCGCCGACGTGGCCAGGCTGGGCCTGGCCGGCCAGGCCGTGGTCACCTCGGCCACCGGAAGTCTCACGGTGACGCTGGAGCCCACCGACACGATCATGCCGGGCGTGGTGAGCCTGCCGCACGGCTGGGGGCACGCGGGCAGCACGCAGCAGGTGGCGGCCCAACACGCCGGTGTCAACACGAACGTGCTGACGGACGAATCCGCCCTGGATATCCCAAGTGGTAACGCAGTGTTCAACGGAGTTCCGGTCACGATTTCACCAACCGGGGTGATCACCGCACATTAGGGTGTCGCGCGTGACTATCGCGCCAGAAGAGGACCGCCTGTACGCCCAGATCGCGTTCGCCGTCGAGATCGACAAGTTGAAGCGGATCATCCGCCGCAACCATCTGATCGACGGGTCGCGGCGGGAGAACTCCGCCGAGCACTCCTGGTACGTGGGCACGCTGGCGATGGTCCTCGGCGAGCACGCCCCGCCCGGAACGGACCTCCAGCGGGTGGTGGCGATGTTACTCGTGCACGACCTGGTCGAGATCGACGCCGGCGACACCTTCGTCTACGACCACGTGGCGGTCGCCGCCCAGGCCGCCGCCGAGACCGCCGCGGCCGACCGCATCTTCGGCCTGCTCCCCGCGGAGCAGGGCGCCCGGCTGCGGGAGCTCTGGGACGAGTTCGAGGCCAGGCAGACGCCGGAGGCCAGGTTCGCCAAGGCGCTCGACCGGTTCGCGCCGATCCTGGCCAACCACCACACCGAGGGCGGCACGTGGCCGCTGTTCAAGGTGACGGCCGGCGAGGTCAGGGAGAAGGTGCGGATCATCCAGGAGGGATCGGCCTCTCTCGGCGCGTACGCGCTGGAGCTGGTAGAACTCTCCGTGGCCAGGGGACACCTCTCCGAGTGATCCCGTCAAGGCCGGGGTAGGGGACTTGTCGTGAAAGAGACAGTGCGAGCGAGACGTCGGCAATTGCGGGGTTTCGTCGGTCCGGTTGACCTCGCCGATCGACTTGAGAAGTCGAAGGCGATGGACAAACCGATCCGGGGGCTGGCCAAGGTCGTCCGCGAGCGCCTGCGTCAGGGCACTCTGCGCGACCTGCTGCACGGCGTGCCCACGGGGAAACCGCTGCACCCGCCGCTGGCCACGGTCACGCTCGGCTGCTGGCTGTCGGCCGCCGTGCTCGACCTGGCCCACGCCGACCCCAGGGCGAGCAGGCTGCTCCTGGCCACGGGCATCGTCAACGCGCTGCCCACGGCGGCGGCCGGGCTGACCGACTGGTCCTCGCTCCACCGCGAGCAGCAGCGCGTGGGCTTCGTGCACATGGCCGCCAACATGACCGCCCTGGGCCTGATGTCGGCCTCGCTGGTGGCCCGGCTGCGCGGCGCCGAGCGGGCCGGGCGCGTGTTGTCCTACGTCGGGCTCGGGCTGGGCGGGCTGGGCGGCTACCTCGGCGGCCACATGGCCTACCGGCAGGCCGCGGGGGCCAACCACGCGCCGCAGGTCGCCCATCTCGTACCGCTGGGCTGGCACGACCTGTGCCCGCTCAAGGACCTGCCCGACGGCAGGCCGGTCGCGCGCCGGCTCGGCTACATCCAGCTCTTCGTGCTGCGCCAGGGCGACGGGGTGACCGTGCTGGCCGACCGCTGCCCGCACCTGGCCGGCCCGCTGCACCAGGGCCGGCTGGTCATGGAGGACGGCGAGGCGTGCGTGGTCTGCCCGTGGCACAGCAGCACGTTCCGGCTGGCCGACGGCTCGGTGAAGCACGGTCCCGCGACCGCGCCCGCGCCCATGTTCGAGACCCGCGTCCGCCGCGACGGCACGATCCAGGTACGGCCGGGATTGACCTGAACTTAACTTGAGGTCCTACCGTCGGGGCCATGAGCAAAATTCTGGTGACCGGCGCGACCGGCAATGTGGGCAGACATGTGGTCTCCCAGCTCGCGGAGGCGGGCCTGGACGTGCGGGCCCTGGTCAGGAACCCCGACAAGGCCCGGCTCCCCGAGGGCGTGGAGGCCGTGCGCGGCGACATGACCGTGCCCGAGACCCTTGAACCGGCGCTGCGGGACGTCGAGAGCGTCTTCCTGCTGTGGCCCGGCTACTCCGAGGCGGCGACCGCGGGCGCGGTGACGATCCTCGCCAGGCACGCCCGCCGCGTGGTCTACCTGTCCGCCGACGTCGAGGACCTGGCCGACGGCGAGGAGCCGACGCTGTTCCACCAGAGTGTCGAGCGGCTGATCCGGCATTCCGGCCTGGCCTGGACGTTCCTGCGGCCCGGCGGCTTCGCCGCCAACACGCTGGGCTGGGCCGCCCAGATCCGGCAGGGCGTCGTGCGCTGGCCGTTCGGGCAGGCGGTCAGGGCGCTGATCCACGAGAAGGACATCGCCGCGGTGGCCGCGCACGTGCTCACCTCGGCCGGCCACACGGGCGGCAAGTACGTGCTCTCCGGCCCCGAGCAGCTCACCCAGGCCGAGCAGGTGCGGATCATCGGCGAGGTGGCCGGGCACGAGGTGCGCTGGGAGGAGCAGCCGCTGGACGAGGCCCGCGAGCACCTGACGGCCGCCTGGGGCGATCCCGGGTTCGTGGAGGCCGCGCTGAAGGGCTGGGGGGCGGCGGTGCACAACCCCGAGCGGGTGACCGACACGGTGGAGCGGCTGCTCGGCCGGCCCGCGCTGACCTTCCGCCAGTGGGCCGAGGACCACGTGGCGGACTTCCGCTAGTCGTCCCCGGCGGCTTCGTCGGCCGGATGCTCCACGAGGGCGAGGATCCGGCTGGACATGAAGCGGGCCGTGCGCACCGGCGTGCCGCTCCGGGTTACCTCGCTCACCTCCACCAGCCCGCGCCGGTTGGCCACCTCGACGCGCCGGCCCGCGCGGGTGGCCGTGACCTCGTAGGTTCGCGGGGAGCCGCCCGCGTCGATGACGATCTCCACCCGATCACCCTTCATGTACTGATTTATACCCACTTAGGCCGGTATTTATCCGTACATGTGTTTGAGTTATTCTTCGGGGTTCTTCGGTGCGGGCGGGGCGAACAGCCCGCCCAGCCCTTCCAGCACCTTGCCCATCTCCGAGGGCACGATCCAGACCTTGTTGGCGTCGCCCTTGGCGATCTCGGGCAGGGTCTGGAGGTACTGGTAGGCTAGGAGTCGCTGGTCGGGCTTCCCGTCGTGGATGGCCTTGAAGACCATGCCGATCGCGTCCGCCTGGCCCTTGGCGCGCATGGCCTGAGCCTCGGCGTCCGCCTGCGCCCGCAGCACGGCGGCCTCCGCCTCGCCCCTGGCGCGCAGCACGGCGGCCTGCTTGTCGCCCTCGGCGGCCAGGATCGCCGCCTGACGCTGCCCCTCGGCGGCCAGCACGGCGGCGCGCTTGTCCCGGTCGGCGCGCATCTGCTTCTCCATCGAGTCCTGGATGGAGACGGGCGGGTCGATGGCCTTCAGCTCGACCCGGTTGACCCGGATGCCCCACTTGCCGGTGGCCTCGTCGAGGCTGCCGCGCAGCTCGGTGTTGATCTCCTCGCGCGAGGTCAGCGTGCGTTCCAGGTCCATGCCGCCGACCACGTTGCGCAGCGTGGTGACGGTGAGCTGTTCGACGCCGATCAGGAAGTTCGCGATCTCGTACGTGGCCGCCTTGGGGTTGGTGACCTGGAAGTAGATCACCGTGTCGATCGACACCACCAGGTTGTCGGACGTGATCACCGGCTGCGGCGGGAACGAGACCACCTGTTCCCGCAGGTCGATCAGGCCCTTGATGCGGTCGACGAACGGGACCACCATGTTGAGCCCGGGCGTCAGCGTGCGGTGGTAGCGGCCCAGCCGTTCGATGACGGCGGCCGTGGCCTGCGGGATGATGCGGATGCTGCGGGCCACCACGAAGCCCATCGCCGCGACCACGACGAGGGCGACGACGAGCTGCTCGGTCGACATGGCGAAGCTCCGGAGTCGAGGGGACCGACTCGGTGCATGATATTTCGTTTCACCTTTAGGCGACCGATATCCGCATAAATGGTGATCCAGTGAGGTCAGTATGCCCGGGCGTACCAGCGGCCCTCGGCACTCCGGTCGAGCGTCAGCGGCACCCCGAACGTACGGGACAGGTTGTCGGCCGTCATCACGTGGTCGAGCGGCCCCTGCGCCACCACGGACCCGTGCCGCAGCAGCAGGCCGTGCGTGAACCCGCTCGGCACCTCCTCGACGTGATGCGTCACCAGCACCAGCGTCGGCGAGCGGTAGTCGCCGGCCAGCGCCGACAGCCGGCGCACCAGGTCTTCCCGGCCGCCCAGGTCGAGGCCGGCGGCCGGCTCGTCGAGCAGGAGGATCTCAGGGTCGGGCATGAGCGCGCGGGCGATCTGCACCCGCTTGCGCTCGCCCTCCGACAGGGTGCCGAACCGCCGCCTGATCAGGTGGGCCGCGCCCATCATGTCGATCAGCTCGACGGCCCTGGTCACGTCGTTGGAGTCGTACTCCTCCGTCCAGCGGCCCATGATGGCGTACGAGGCGGTCAGGACGAGGTCGATGACCTTCTCCTCCGGCGGGATGCGCTCGGCCAGCGCGGCGCTCGCCAGCCCGATGCGCGGCCGCAGGTCGAACACGTCGGTCTGCCCCAGCCGCTCCCCCAGCACCTCGACCACGCCCTCGGTCGGATAGAGCAACGTCGCGGCGACCTGCAACAACGTGGTCTTGCCCGCGCCGTTGGGACCGATGACGACCCAGCGCTCGTCCTCGTTGACCGTCCAGTCGATGCCGCGCAGCAGGGCCGCTCCGTCGCGCCTGACGGCGACGTCCTGGAGCCGCAGCACCTGACCACCCATCCCCGTTCCCTCCCTTGGAGTCACCCTGGGGACCTTTGGAGTCACCCTGGGGACAAACCTATTGCAGGGCGAGCGCTTATCGTGGATCGGTGCACCCTGAATCACCTGTCTGTCCCTCGCTCGTCGCCTGGGGCAACGCGTGGCTCTCCGGTCACGTCGGCCTCGACGAGGCGGCTGACCACGTGGAAGCCGTCGCGGGGCCCGTCGTCGCCGGTGACGTGCCGCTGCGTAAATACCTCGCAAACCTGCGGTCCGACGGCCTGCACGAGTTCCGGCTCGCCCTTCCCGCGCCCGGCGACCCGCTCGGGCTGTCCGGGCCGGCGACGTTCAACTCCTCCGCCGTCGACGCCGGGCAGGCCGCGGTCGCCGTGCTGCGCGACCGGCGGCTCGGCCTGGTGCCCGTCCCCGACCGGCGCGGCTCCTCGTACGTGGGGACCCGCCTGGAGGTGCACGACGCCGGGCCCGTACGCCAGGACCTGCCCTCGCTGGCCGAGGCCGAGCACGAGCTGTCGTCGGCCATGCGCGCCGCCACCGAGGCGCTGACCGGCGTCGAAGGCCCGGCCCAGGCCCGGCCCGACCGGCCCCAGGGCGGCGGCGAGCTGGCCCCCGGCTACCCGGCCCGCGCCCACCGCGTCTCCACGCTGGCCACCCGGCTGGCCGCCGTCCTCGTCCTGGCCGACGACCGCGGGCTCACCTCGACGCAGGTCGCGGCCAGGGCCACGGCCCTGCGGGAGCTCGACCGGGCCGTCCGCCGCGCCCTGGTGGCCGCCCATCACGCCATCTTCGAGCCGGTACGCCACTCGTAGGCGGCTCAGGACCCGGCCTCCTCCTTCGGCTTCCAGACGCGGATGACCTTGTCCTTGCCGGCCGACACGACGACCGGGCCCCCGTCCGAGGGGACGATCCCGACCGCGTACACGCCGCGCTTGTGGGCCTTGACCGGTTTGCCCAGAGGCTTGTGCGTGTCGGGGTCCCAGAGCCGGATGGTCCCGTCGGTCGAGCCGGACAGCAGGACCGTGCGGCCGCCCAGCGTGCCGAAGGACAAGGAGTAGATGATCTTCTTGTGGCCCGACAGGGGCGAGCCGATGGTCTTGCCGGTCTTCGGGTCCCAGATCCGGATCTTCCGGTCCTTGCCGCCGGACGCGACCACCGTCCGGTCTCCTAGCCTGCCGGTGGCCACCGCGTACACGCCCTTCGCGTGCCCCTTGTACGCCTTTCCGTACGGCTTGTGGCGGGCCACGTCCCACAGGCGCAGGGTCGCGTCCTCGCCTGCCGAGACGACGATCGCGCGGTCGCCGAGGTGGGTGGCGTTGAGCCAGTTCACGGAGGTGCGGTGGGCCTTGACGGCCCTGCCGGTGGCCTTGCGCCTCTTCAGGTCCCAGAAGCGCAGCCAGCCGTTGGCGTCCCCGGTCACGGCGATCCACTTGCCGCCCGCCTTGGTCAGCGCGACCGAGTAGACGGCGTCACCGTGCCAGCCGAGGACCTTGCCCTTGTGCGTCTTGAGGTTCCACAGGCGGACGCTGCCGTCGTAGCCCCCGGACACCGCCATGGGCGTCTTGCCCATCATGACGGCGGCCACGGCGTACACCTCCTCGCTGTGGCCCCTCATGGTGGCCAGCGGCTTGTGCCTGCCCAGGTCCCACAGGCGGACGCGGCCGTCCTGGCCGCCGGACACCAGCCAGGTCCTGCCGTCGCCCAGGGACAGGGCGGAGATCGTCTGGACGCCCTTGGTGTGGCCCTTGAGCGACTTGCCGTCCTGCTTGCCGATGGCGGCGACGGCCTGCGGCGGCGGGACCGTCTGTGTGGGCATGGGGGTGACGGTGGGACTCGGGACCGGCGTGGACGGCGGGGTGGCGGTGGCGGTGGCGGTGGCGGTGGCGGGCAGCGGCGCCGTGGGCCGGACGGTGGGCAGACCGGGGCTCGGGGCCAAAGACGTGGTGGCCTCGGCCGCCGCGCCCGGGCTCGGCGGGTTTTCCGGGCCGAACATCCTCGGCCCCAGGAACAGCACGCCGCCGGCCAGCGCGAGCGCCACGGCGAGCGCGCCGGCCACCATGATCGCCCGCCTGCGCCTGGCCCTGACCTCCCCGGGCGGCTCGACGGCGGGGGCGTGCCTGAAGAACGCGTCGTTGCCGCTCCCGCCCGGCGCCTGCCGCGGCCCCATGGGGTACGGCGGCGGAAGCCGCGGCGGCTGCCCGTAGGGTCCCGCAGGCGCCTGCCGGACGTATCGCGTGACCCCCTCCTGCCCGCCGCCCGCCCCAGCCCCTCCGAACGGCGCCCCGGGACCGACCGGCCCTCCCCCGGCCCCACCCGCCGCAGGTGGGCCCGGGACCGCCGGGCGGGCGGCGGGCGGCGGCGGGGTGTAGGACGCCCCGGACGGATTGGCCCACCCGGTCGGCGCGGGCGCCCCCTGCGGCCCCCGAGCCCCCACGGGCCCCGGATCCCTCACTCCGCCGGCGGGCGCGGGCCCGGACGGCCCGGCGCCCGAGGGCCGGGAACCCGAAGCGAAAGGACCCGAAGGCGGCGGGACCGAAGGGCCGGGGCCGTCGGCGGCGGGTTGGGGGTGGTCGGCGGCGAGCTGGGAGCCGGTGTTGAGGGCGACCTCGGCGTCCCGCTGGGCCGCCGCCCCCTGGTTCTCCAGCAGGGCGAACAGCGCGTCCGCCGCCGTGGGCCGGTCCTCGGCGCGCTTGCTCAGGCACGCCTGCACCAACGGCCGCAGCTCGCCGGGCAGCGCCGACAGATCGGGCTCCTCGTTCATCACCCGGTAGATGACCGCGGGCAGGCTGTCCTGGCCGAACGCGGGCCGCCCGGTGGCGGCGTACAGCATGGTGAGCGCCCAGCTGAACATGTCGCCGGCGGGCCCCACCCGCTCGCCCGAGATCTGCTCGGGCGACATGTACGCCGGCGTCCCGACCACCCCGCTGCTGATCGTCATCGCCGAGTCCAGCGCCCTGGCGATGCCGAAGTCGATCACGCGCGGCCCGTCGGGCCCCAGCAGCACGTTGCTCGGCTTGAAGTCCCTGTGGACGATCCCGGCCCGGTGGATGGCGGCCAGCGCGGTGACGGTGCCGACGGCCAGCCGGTACAGCGCCCCGCCCTGGCGCGGCCCCTCCCGCTGCACCACGACCTGGAGCGACACCCCGTCGACCAGCTCGCTCACGATGTACGGCTGCTCGCCGTCCAGGTTGGCCCCCAGCACCTGCGCGGTGCAGAACTGGGCGACCCGGCGCGCGGCGGCGACCTCACGCAGGAACCGTTCCCCGTCGAGTCCGGGCCGGTCGAGCAGCGTGTTCAGCAGCTTGATCGCGACAAGCCGCCCGTCGGGCCCCGCCGCCTTGAAGACGACCCCCTGGGCCCCCTTGCCGAGGCGCTCCAGCAGCCGGTAGGCGCCCAGAGATCGCGGATCGCCGGGCTGTAATGGGTGCGTCTCCGGCACCTGGTCCTCCCCTTGCGCTGAGACCCCCGATCGAAGCGTGATGAACCATGCGAAAAGCCCGCAAGCCATCCCAAGTCACGAAAGATCATCGCTCTTTGCGAAAAATTTGCCCTACGCAATAATCACGGAGAAGATCGGGGATTTCCAGCACCGTACGGGGAGCCGTCACATGCGCAAGAGCTTCAGCCTGTTCTTAGTCAGCGGCCTGGCCGCCGTGCCGTTGGTGGCCCCGGCCCAGGCAGAGGCCATGACCACCGCGACCACCGCGACAACCGCGACGACGCAGGCCGTCGCCGCCAGGGCCAAGCCGTTCTCGAACTTCAAGATCTCCGTTAAGTACAACAACCGCACCAGAAGCGGCGGAAAGATAACTTACTACCTCAAAGCGAAGAATCTGGGGCCGTACTACGCCGACTATTACTGGATCGGCGGACAGGTGCCCAAGGGCGTGGTGCCCACGCTGCGCTGGGGGGCGTCGAAGGGCACGAAGTGCACCTGGGAGGGCCGCTGGTTCTGGTGCTGGGGCAAATTCGTCCTGCCGAAGGGCAAGACGGACTGGCTGAACTTCCAGGTCACCCTGAAGAAGGGCACCAGGGGCGTGGCCGTCGCCAAGCTCGGCGTCATCGCGTACGACGTCGACCAGGGCATGGAGAACATCGACAAGGAAGAGCTCAAGCGCCTCGGCATCAAGGGCTACTCCTGGCTCAGGACGGCCAAGACCAAGATCGTGGTCCCGCCGCGCAAGCCCACCAAGCACTGGACGCCGCCGCCGCCCGTCAAGGAGTACAACCCGCCGGCCAGCCACGAGGAGTCCAACCAGAAGAAGGACACCTGACCGGCTGATCAGGCCAGGCCGTGCCGCACGGCGTACAGCGCGGCCTGGGTCCGGTCCTGGACGCCCAGCTTCATCAGCACGTTCGACACGTGGGTCTTGACCGTCTTCTCCGCGACGGCGAGGCTGCGCGCGATCTCCCTGTTGGACCGCCCGGCCGCGATCAGGGCGAGCACCTCGCGCTCGCGCTCGGTCAGCGGCGCCGGCCCCGGCACGACGGCCACGGGCGCCGGGGCGGACAACATCGCCTCGGCCGCCTCCGGCGCGAGCAGCACCTGACCGTTGTGCACCGCCCGCACGGCCTGGACCAGCGCGGACGGATCGACGTCCTTGTAGAGGAAGCCCGCGGCCCCCGCCCGCATCGCCGGGCCCACGTCGGACCGGTCGCTCACGGACGTCAGCACCACCACCCGCGTGGCCGAGCCGGCCAGCCGCTCCAGCGCGCCGAGCCCGTCGAGCACCGGCATCTTCAGGTCGAGCAGCAGCACGTCGGGCGTCAGCTCGCCGACCAGCTCGACGGCCTGCGCGCCGTCGGCCGCCTCGCCGACGACGGTGATGTCGTCCTGCAGGTCGAGGAACGTCCGCAGCCCCTGCCGGACCACCGGATGATCGTCGGCGATCAGCACCCGGATCACACGCCCACCTCCACGCGTACGGTGGTCCCCTGGGCGGGGGCCGAGGAGACCGTCATCGCCCCGCCGACCGACTCCGCCCGGTCGCGCATCGACACCAGGCCAAGGCCGTGCGACTCCCCCTGCTCGAAGCCGTCGCCGTCGTCGTGGACGGTCAGCGCCAGCGTCCCCCCGTCGAGGACCAGGCGCACGGACACCCGCGAGGCCCCGGAGTGCCTGAGCGCGTTGTGCAGCGCCTCCTGGGCCACCCGCAGCACGGCCACCTCCACCGCCGAGTCGAGCGGCGGCAGCTCGTCGCACTCGAAGGTGACCAGCGAGGGGTGGAGCCGGTCGAGCATGCGCACGTGCTTGCGCAACGTCTCGGCGAGCCCGTGGCGGTCGAGCTCGGCCGGGCGCAGCTCGACGATCACCGCGCGCAGCTCCGACAGCGCCTCCCCGGCCAGCCGCTGGACGCGTTCGAGCTCGGCGTGCGCCTTCTCGGGGGCCTTGTCCAGCATGGTGGCGGCGGCCTGGGCGGTCAGGCGGAGCGAGAACAGCTTCTGGGTGACCGCGTCGTGCAGCTCGCGGGCCACCCGGTTGCGCTCCTCCAGCATGGCCAGCTCGCGCCCGCGCTCGTAGAGCCTGGCGTTGGTGAGCGCGATGGCGGCGTGCGCGGCGAACAGCGTCAGCAGCTCCTGGTCCTCCTGCGTGAACCCGCCGGGGGTGCGCTTGTTGGCCAGGAAGATGATGCCGATCACCTGGTCGGCGTCGCGGATTGGGACGCCGAGGAAGTCCTTCATCACCGGGTGCGCCTTCGGCCACCACTCGAACCGCGGGTCCTCCCGCAGGTCGGGCAGCCGGGCCGGGGTGCCTTCGCGGAGCATCGCGCCGAGCATGCCGTGCTGCCTGGGCAGCGGGCCGATGGCCGCCCACTGCTTGTCGGTGAGGCCCTCGGCGACGAACTCGGCGAACGAGCCGTCGTCGTCGGGCACGCCGAGCGCGGCGTAGCGGGCGTCGAGGAGGCGCTGCGCCGACCGTACGATGACCTGGAGCACCTCGCGGACCGACAGATGGCGAGTGACCGCGAGCACGGCGGAACTCACCGCCTGCAGGATCTCGTCCCGGTCCGATGAGCTCACGGACCCACTCTAGGGTCCCGCTCCGGAGTCCTAGGACGATGTGCCCAGGCGGGAGCGGGCCCTGCGCCCGATGCCGGCGCGGCGCGCCGATCCTAGCGTCGATGTCATGACGAACACCGCTCTCATCACCGGCGCCTCCCGCGGCCTCGGCCTCGCCCTGGCGAGGTCCCTGTCGGAGGCGGGCTGGAACCTCGTGCTCACCGCCCGCGGCGCCGACGAGCTGCGCCGGATCGCCGACGAGCTGGGCGCCACCGCGATCCCCGGCGACGTGACCGACCCCGAGCACATCGCGCGGCTGGGACGGGCCGTGCCCGAGCTGGACCTCCTGGTCAACAACGCCAGTGACCTCGGGGTGACCCCGCTGCCGCCGCTGGCGGGCTACCCGCTGGAGGCGTTCCGGGTCCTGCTGGAGACGAACGTGACCGCGCCGCTCGCGCTCATCCAGGCCACGCTGCCCGCCCTGCGCGCGGCCGGCGGAGCCGTGGTCAACATCACCTCCGACGCCGCCACCGGCGCCTACGCGGGCTGGGGCGGCTACGGCGCGACCAAGGCCGCCCTGGAGCAGCTGTCGAACGTGCTGGCCGCCGAGGAGCCCGGCCTGCGGGTCTGGTGGGCCGATCCCGGCGAGATGAACACCCGCATGCTCGCCGACGCCGTCGGGGCCGAGGAGGCGTCGTCGGCCACCGACCCCGCCAAGGTGGCCGCGGCGCTGCGCGACCTGGTCACGTCCCGTCCGGCCGGCGGGAAGGTGAGCCTGCAATGACGGCGCTGCTGGACTTCGCGCTGCCCGACGACCTGTCGGCCCACGAGCCGCCCGAGGCGCGCGGGCTGGCCAGGGACGCGGTGCGCCTGATGGTCTCGCGCGGCGAGGCCGAGCCCGCCCACCACCGGTTCGGCGACCTGCCCGGACTGCTCGACCCCGGCGACCTGATCGTGGTCAACAACTCGGCGACGCTGCCCGCGGCGGTCCGGCTCGACCGGCTCGCGGTGCACTTCTCCACCGCCCGCGAGGACGGCACCTGGCTGGTCGAGCTGCGCCGCAGGACGGCCAAGGCGTCCGAGCCGTACGGGGGCGGCGAGCCGGGCGAGTGGCTGCCGCTGCCCGGCCGGGCCACGCTGCGGCTGATCGAACGGGAGACGCCGCGGCTGTGGCGGGCGCGGCTGGACCGGGACGTGCTGCCGTACCTGCGCGAGCACGGCCGTCCGATCCGCTACTCGTACGTGCCGGCCGACTGGCCCATCGACGCCTACCAGACGGTGTTCGCCACCGTGCCGGGCAGCGCGGAGATGCCGAGCGCGGCCCGGCCGTTCACCTCCGAGCTGGTCACCGCGCTGGTCTCGCGGGGCGTGACGATCGCGCCCGTCACGCTGCACACCGGCGTGGCCTCGCCGGAGAAGGACGAGCGGCCCTACGCCGAGCGGTACGAGGTGCCCGCCGCCACCGCCCGGCTGGTCAACCTGACCCGGCGGAACGGCGGCCGGGTGATCGCCGCGGGGACGACCGTCGTGCGCGCACTGGAAACCGCCGTGGGCCCGGACGGCCTGGTCGGCGCCGCCTCCGGCTGGACCGGCCACGTCGTCACCCCGGCCACCGGGGTACGGGCGGTCACCGGGCTCATCACCGGCCTGCACGAACCTCGCTCCAGCCACCTGCTCATGCTGACGGCGATCGCCGGCGAGAGGGCGCTGGCCCGCGCGTACGAAGAGGCGCTGCGGAAGGGATATCTGTGGCACGAGTTCGGCGACACGCACCTGATTCTGGATAAATAAGCTTTACACACATTTTGCCCTCGTGATAGGAACAGCCGACATTTACGGGGGCTTGTTCAAGCGCGTCCCCGTGCCACTTCCTCTCCGGAGACGTTAATGCGCAACTCCCTCACTAAGGTCGCCTCGCTGGCTTTGCTGGCCGGTGCACTGATTGTCCCGGCGGTGCCCGCGTCCGCCACGACGACCACCGCCGCCCACACCGCCACGGCCGCCAAGGCCGCCGACGCCCCCTTCGCGGTCTTCGACATCAAGTTGAAGGCGTCCAAGACGGCCAAGGCCGGCGGCCAGATCAAGTACAGCCTCCAGGCGACCAACACCGGCCCGTACTCGGCCGACGCCTGGTTCGTCGGCGGCCAGTTCCCGAAGGGCGTGGACCTCCGGAAGATCCGCTACAGCGCCCCCAAGGGCACCATCTGCGCCCTCGACGGCCGCGCCCTGTACTGCAGCGTCCCCTACGTCCTGGAGAAGGACGACTGGGTCCGCCTCGAGTTCTACGCCAAGCTGAAGAAGAGCGCCGTGGGCACGCAGAAGGCGACCCTCGGCGTGGTCACCTACGACGTCCAGCAGGGCATGTGGGACCAGGAGAAGGGCACGTGGTCCCTGGCCCAGGAGGAGCTCGAGCGCCTCGGCATCCCTGAGCACGGCTACGCCAAGACCGCCAAGACGAAGATCGTCCGCTAGTCCCGCGGCCGCTGCGCCCGTGTCCGAATGGCGAGCCTGCTGCGCGGGCACCGGACCGGGCGCAGTACCGTGGCTGGATGTGGACCAGCGCACCCTCCTGATCACCCTGACCGGCCCCGACCGGCCCGGTGTCACCTCCAGGCTCTTCTCCGTGCTGTCCGGGTTCCCGGTGACGGTCGCGGACATCGAACAGGTCGTCATCCGCGGCAGACTCACGCTCGGCGTGCTCGTCGCCTACGCCGGCGGCCCGTCCACCGGCACGGGCACCACCCTCGGCGCGATGTGGACCGCCGTCGAACGGGTGGCCGAAGACCTCGGGATGGAGGTCGAGCTCTCCACCGGCTCCCAGGCCAAGGAACAGCGCCGCCGCGGCCGCCTGTCGGTCAGCGTGCTGGGCGCCACCCTCCAGCCCGCCGCCATCGCGGGCATCGCCGGCCGCATCGCCGCCGCCGGCGCCAACATCGACCGCATCGAACGCCTCGCCCAGTGGCCCGTCACCTGCATCGAGCTGTCGGTCTCCGGCGCCAACCCGACCGCCCTGCGCGTCGAGCTGGCCGCCGAGGCCGCCGCCCAGGAGGTCGACGTCGCCGTCCAGCGCACCGGCCTGTCCCGCCGGGCCAAGCGGCTCATCGTCATGGACGTCGACTCCACCCTCATCCAGGGCGAGGTCATCGAGCTGCTGGCCGCGCACGCCGGCTGCCTCGACGAGGTCGCCCGGGTCACCGAGCAGGCCATGCGCGGCGAGCTCGACTTCGCCGAGTCGCTGCGCCGCCGCGTCGCGCTGCTCGAAGGGCTGCCGGCCGAGGTGTTCGAGCAGGTGCGCCAGGAGGTCGTGCTCACCCCCGGCGCCCGCACCCTCGTCCGTACGCTCAAGCGCCTCGACTACCGCTTCGCCATCGTCAGCGGCGGCTTCACCCAGATCACCGACGCCCTGGTCGAGGAGCTGGGCATCGACTACTCGGCGGCGAACGTCCTGGAGGTCATCGACGGCAAGCTCACCGGGCGGGTCGTCGGCGAGATCGTCGACCGGCCGGGCAAGGCCCGTGCGCTGGAGCGGTTCGCCAGGGAGGCCAGGCTGCCCATCTCCCAGACGGTGGCCATCGGCGACGGCGCCAACGACCTCGACATGATCGCCGCGGCCGGGCTGGGCATCGCCTTCAACGCCAAGCCCGTCGTCCGGCAGGCGGCCGACACCGCGGTCAACACGCCCTACCTCGACTCGATCCTCTACCTCCTGGGCATCTCCAGGGACGAGGTCGAGGCCGCCGACGCCGAGGACGGCGTGCTCACGTCCTGAACCGGGCGGTGACCTCGGCGGCCAGGTCGAGCGCGTCCTTGCAGAGCGACCTGAGCGCCGGGTGGGCGGTCACCGCGTGCCGCAGCCGCCTGCGCACGGCCGTGCTCACGCCCGCCGCCGCCTCCTCCATCAGCGAGCTGACCTCCCGCGCCACCTCGTCGAGCTGCGACTCGAACGCGTCGGCGGCGGGCGGCGGCTCGCGCTCCCGTACGGCCTGCCCCACGGCGTCCAGCCGGTCGGCCACCGCGTCGAGCACGCCGGCGGTGGCGTCCGAGCCGGGCTCGGCCCCGCGCAGCACGGCGCCGAGCAGGATCGCGTCGTCCCTGAGCTTCCTGGCCAGCGTCAGCGCGGCCCGCAGCTCGGCCGGCGCCCTGCCGCCCGGCTCCTTGTCCAGCTTGTCCAGCGACTCGCGCAGCCGGTCGGCCGCCGTCCCGGCCGATTCCGTACGGTCGGGCAGCCGGTCCAGGTCGCCTTCGGCCAGCGCGCGGACGAGGCAGGCGTGCTCGCGCAGCAGCTCGGCGGCCAGGCCGCGCAGCCGTCCCGCCTGGCCGCGCGGCCACAGCAGGCGGGCCGCCGCCAGCGCCAGCACGCCGCCGCCCGCGGTGAGCGCCAGCCTGATCCCCGCCGCCTCCCAGTCGAGCCGGGTCGAGAAGTCGGTGAGCATCATGGCCAGCGGCGTCGCGAAGATCGACCAGTAGCCGTAGCTGACCTCGCGCAGGGCGAACCCGAGCGTGCCGAACACCAGCACCGTCCCCACGATCGTGTACGGCCCCGGCACCGCCGCCAGGATCAGCGCCGCCGCCGCGGCCCCCGCCACGGTGCCGGCCACCCGCACCACCACCCGCTCGACGGTGTCCCCGTAGGTGGGCCGCACCGCCAGCAGCACGGTGAACACGAACCATTTGCCGTACTGCTCGTGCACCCCCAGCATCAGCGCCATCGCCACGGCGGCGGTGAGCCCCAGCCGCCCGGCGTGCTCGGGCCCCGAACCGCCCGGCGGCGGCTTCCACGGCAGCCGCGCGAACAGCCGGCGCCCCGCCGCAGGCTTCCCGGGCAGCAGCCCGCGGCCCGCCGCAGGCTCATCCGGCAACCCCGCCGGCAGCCCGCGGCCCGCCGGAGGCTTTCCCGGCAATCCGGGCAGCAGCCCGCGGCCGGCCGGGGGCACGTGCCGGGCGGCCAGGAGGCCGACGGTGCGCACCCCCACCGCGATCCGGTCCAGGCAGCGCCGGGCCTGCCCGAGCACCGCGCCGCTGCGCAGCGCCGCCGGGTCGGCGCCCGGCTCGCGCGCGCCCAGGCGCTCGGCGTAGTCGGCGGTGACGGCCAGCGCCTCCACCACCCCGGCCCGCCGCCCGTCCGCGGCCTCCCGCAGGTCCGCGGCCAGCGTCGTGGCCACGTCGTCGATCCCGTCCTGCTCGTCCGGGGCGGCCGCGCGCAGGGCGCGCAGCGCCACCGTCTCGTGGAAGATCCGGACCAGCGCCTCGACGTACGCGTCGGCGGACCGGCCGGCCGCGTCCATGCTCTCGAACGACGCCGACGCCGTGGCCGCCGTCTCCAGGGCCTTGGACGCGCGTTCCCTGCGGACGTCCCAGTCGTCGCCGGCGAGCCCGTCGAGCAGCCCGGCCACGCCGCGGACGGCCTCGCCCAGCGCCGTCGCCAACGGGTCGAACCGGCGCAACGGCCACAGGGCCAGGGCGGGCACGGCGTACAGCAGGCCGCCGAGCACCATCAGCTCGGGCGGCCCGAACCCCGCGGGCACCGCCAGGTAGAACCCGGTGACCAGGGCGAACGCGGGCGGCGTCCCGACCGTGCGCCACCGGCCGCCCGCCGCGGCGACCGCTCCGAGCGCCAGCACCGCCCACCAGGGCCGATCCGCCAGGTACAGGCCCAGCCAGCACCCGCCGGCGATCAGCACGATCTTGATGGCCATGGACCGCGCCCGCGCCGCGTACGGCTGCCCGTACATGTCCCCGAACGCCGTCAGATACGCCCCGAGGGCCAGGAACGCCCCCGACTGCGGCCGGCCCGCCAGCACCCCGGCCAGCAGCGGCCCGGCCACCGCGAGCCCGCACAGCAGCCCGTACCCCCAGGGCGGGCGCGCGGGCAGCGAGAAGCCGTCACGCAGCGCTCTGGCGGCCCCCCGCATAGGCGTCGTCCCCGGTCAGTGCTCCTTGGGATCCCAGTGCGTGACCAGGCGTCCCTCCCCCGGCCACAGGTCTACCCACGCCGCCTCCACCTGGATCACCGCGAACGCCCCCGGCCGGAAGCCGTAGTCGCCGCCGCCCAGTTGCAGGGCCAGCTCGTGCACCGCGGGATTGTGCCCGCACAACACGACCGTGCCCAGCTCCGGGTCGGTCCTGCGGAGCAGTTCGAGCAGTTCTTCGGGATAGGCCTGGTAGATGTCGCGTTCGTAGCTGATCTCCATGCCGGGGAAGGCCAGCTCGGCGGTGCGCCTGGTCCGCAGCGCCGGTGAGCAGAGCACCGCGTCGGGGCTCAGCCCGGCCGCTCTGATCTCGTCGCCGGCCCGGCCGGCGTCCCGCTCGCCGCGCTCGGTCAGCGGACGTTCGCGGTCGGCCAGACCGGGCACCTGCGCGGCCTTGGCATGGCGGAGCAGTATCAGGGTCCGCATCACGTCATCACCTCGGCACGTCATCCCCTCGACACGTCATCACCCGGCACGTCATCATCTGGCACGTCATCGGGCATGTCATCGGGCATGTCATCGTCTGGCACGTCATCCCTTCGACGCCCAGATCCCGAGCCCGATGATCACGCCCAGGATGACCAGCATCGCCAGCAGGATCAGGCCCAGCGTCTTCCCGCCCGAGGGCCGGTTGTCCTCTTCCACCCGCCCAGTTTCCCACCGCGCCCCCGCCGTCCCCCGCGCCACCCGCCCGCATGCGAAGACGCCCGCCCCTGGCCGGGACGGGCGTCTCGTCGATCGGTCGTTACGAGGCCACGGGCTCGTGCTCGCGGTCGTTGTTGGCCGGCTCGCTCGTCACCGACCTGCGCTTGGAGACGACGATGGCTGCCACGACCACCGCCACCGCCACCACCGTGATGCCGATCCGCAGCGCGGCGTTGCCCGCGTACAGGACGACGGCCGGCGCGACCAGCAGCGCCACCAGGTTCATCACCTTGATCAGCGGGTTGATGGCCGGGCCCGCGGTGTCCTTGAACGGGTCGCCGACCGTGTCGCCGATGACCGTGGCGGCGTGGGCCTCGGAGCCCTTGCCGCCGTGGTGCCCGTCCTCGACCAGCTTCTTGGCGTTGTCCCAGGCGCCACCGGAGTTGGCCAGGAAGACGGCCATCAGGGTGCCGCAGGCGATCGCGCCGGCCAGGAACGCGCCGAGCGGCGCGTAGCCGAGCGCGAACCCGACCGCGATCGGGGTCATCACCGCCAGCAGGCCGGGCGTGGCCAGCTCGCGGAGCGAGTCGCGGGTGCAGATGTCCACGACGCGGCCGTACTCGGGCTTCTCGGTGCCGTCCATGATGCCCGGCTTGTTGCGGAACTGGTCGCGTACCTCGAAGACCACCCGCATGGCCGCGCGGCCGACCGCCGAGATCGCCAGGCCGGAGAACAGGAACACCACCGCGGCGCCGACGATCAGCCCCACCAGCACGTTCGGCTGGTCGATGCTGAGGCTGAAGGTGGAGAAGGCGCCCAGCGCCGCCTTGATGTCCTGGCCGGCCTTGGAGAGCTGGTCCTCCACCGCCGTGCGGAACGCGCCGAACAACGCCGTCGCCGCCAGCACGGCCGTGGCGATGGCGATGCCCTTGGTGATGGCCTTGGTGGTGTTGCCGACGGCGTCGAGGCTGGTGAGCACCCGCGCGCCCTCGCCCTCGACGTCGCCGGACATCTCGGCGATGCCCTGGGCGTTGTCGGAGACCGGGCCGAAGGTGTCCATGGAGACGATGACGCCGACCGTGGTCAGCAGGCCGGTGCCGGCCAGGGCCACCGCGAACAGCGCGATCGTGACGTTCCCGAACCCGAGCAGGAACGCCCCGTAGACCGCGCCGCCGATGATCAGCGCCGAGTAGACGGCCGACTCCAGGCCGACGCTGATGCCGGCGAGGATGACGGTGGCCGGCCCGGTGGCCGAGCTCTCGCCGATCTCGCGCACCGGACGGCGGTTGGTCTCGGTGAAGTAGCCGGTCAGCAGCTGGATCGCGCTGGCCAGGACCAGGCCGATCAGCACCGCGCCCACCGCGATCAGGCGCGGGTCGGCGTCGGAGGTGACGGTCGAGCCCGACAGGGCGCCGAAGCTGCTGGGCAGATACCAGAAGGCCGCCGCGGCGACCAGCACCGCCGAGATCCCGGCCGAGATGAAGAAGCTGCGGTTGATCGCCGCCATGCCGCTGCGGTCGCGGTCGCGCAGCCCCGTGACGAAGATGCCGATGATCGCCGTCAGCACGCCGATCATGGGCACGATCAGCGGGAAGATCAGGCCCTGCTCGCCGAAGGCCACCTTGCCCAGGATGAGGCTGGCGACCAGCATGACCGCGTACGACTCGAACAGGTCGGCCGCCATGCCCGCGCAGTCGCCGACGTTGTCACCGACGTTGTCGGCGATCGTCGCGGCGTTGCGCGGGTCGTCCTCGGGGATGCCCTGCTCGACCTTGCCCACCAGGTCGGCGCCGACGTCGGCGGCCTTGGTGAAGATGCCGCCGCCGACTCGCATGAACATCGCCAGCAGCGCCGCCCCGAACCCGAAGCCTTCGAGAACGTGGGGCGCCTCGCCCTGGTAGATGAAGACGACCACGGCCGCACCGAGCAGCCCGAGGCCGACGGTGAACATGCCGGCGACGCCGCCGGTGCGGAAGGCGACGCGCATGGCGCGCTTCTCGCCCGACTCGTTGGCCGCGGCGGCGACGCGCACGTTTCCGCGCACTGCCAACCACATGCCCATGAATCCGGTCAATGCGGAGAACACCGCACCGACCACGAAGAAGATCGAGCGACCGACGCGTACGTCCATTTCGCCCGGCAGCAAGAGCAACAGGAAGGGAATGACGATCACGAAGACCGCCAGTGTGCGGAATTGGCGCGTGAGATAGGCAGCCGCGCCTTCCTGCACGGCTCGCGCGATGTTCTGCATGCGTTCGGTGCCCTGGCCGGCGGACAGCACCTCGCGTACGAGGCCGCCGGCGACGGCTAGCGCGATCAGCGCGACCGCGGCGACCACGATCACGATGGTGAGATTGTTACCGCTCAGGGACAGATTGGGCGCTGGCGCCAATGCCAGCATGTGCCTGCTCATCGTTCTCCTCGGCAAGACCGGTCGTCCTGCCCGAACGGTGCTGCGGATTTCTCGGCGGGCGGGTGCGGCACCATCCGGGTTGTGGGTGCCGCTTCCGGTTGAATCCGCGGTTCCGCCGGATCACCTTGGCCGGTGCCGGGAGTCTACGCAGGCACTGAACGGATATGAAGGCTCTCGGGGCGGCTATTTGCGCGGGCGTTCAGTAATCCCCTGACAGCGGGCCGGTTTGAGATCTGACAGGCGAAATTTCCTCAGGTTTACGGGCATGACAACCCCACAAATCGGACCGCCCGAAACCCAGATTTAATCCCCACGACACGCCGACCCACCCCACCCACACTCCCCACCGGCCACCCGAGCCCCCCCCGCAGCACCCCGGCACCACCGCTTGGCAGCACCGCATGGCAGCACCGCATGGCAGCACCGCTTGGCAGCACCTCCAGGCGCGACCTCCAGGCGCGACCTCCAGGCGCGACCGCCAGGTGCCACCTCCCCGCTACCTCCGCGCGCCACCTCCGTGCTACCTCCGCGAGACGCGGCGGGGCACCACGACCGACGGACGCGCCCCAGCAACACGGCCCGCCGAACGCACCCTGGCCAACGCGGCCCGATGACACAGCCCGCCAGGACACGTCCCGGCCAACACGGCTCGATGACACGGCCTCGCAGGGACACCCGGCCGACGCAGCCCGATGACATGGCCCGCCGGAGCTGCCCGGCCGCCGCGCCTCCCGCGACACGGCCCACCGGACGCGGCCAACCGACGCGGGCCCGGCGACCCGGCCACCCACCGCCTCCTGGAGCCGTACGCCGTCCCTGACCTCCGGCCGGGCGCCGATCGGGCCCCTGGCCGACACCGCCCCGCCCCTTCAGGCCACCTCCCCGACAGCCGACAGCTCGCGCGTCGGCCCGAAAGGCTCTACACCGCCTCAAAGCCCCTGCGGCGGCCGAGAAGCTACGCCAGCCAATAGCCAAACCCGATGCCTCAATCTCGACCTGGAGCTCCCACGCGGCCCTCCGGATGTCGGTCCTGACAGCCCCATGTGCGGCCGCCACGCCTTCCTTCCAGTCGCCGCCAGTCACCCACCTCAACCCCATGCCCCTGCCGCCCCACCGCGAGGCCTCATGACGACCCGGCTGACTATCCCCCGCCCATCCACAGCCTGTGGATAACTCTCGCCACCTTCCACAGACACCACTGGGGGAGCAAGATCCTATGGGGCAGTCGCATCGCTCCACCAGAACACCCCAAGCAGGCCCAGGCCGTATTTGCCGCCCTGGCCTTCGACCCTCGGTCGCGACCGCGCCACGCGGAGCCTTCGCAGCGACTGAGCCTTCAGCCCTCAGCCGAGGCGTTCGCCGCACTGACCTTCGGCCTTTGCCGCCGTAGACCTTGGCCCTTCGACCCCAGCCACTGACCCGCGCCCTGCGGAGCCGCCTGCACAGCCGGCCCGCAGTCCGCCCCCTGAGCAACCGCCCGATCGGAACCTGGGCGTCTCGCCGCACGACACAGCGGTTGAACGTGCGAAGCCGGGCTCTGGCCTGCTCCGAGGCCAAAGCTCCGTAAGCGTGCGGCGTAGAAGCGTCAGGCGCAGAAGCGTCAGGCGTAGAGGCGTCAGGCGTAGAGGCGTCAGGCGTAGAGGCGTGCGCCCCTCACACTGCTTCGACGCCGTTCCAGGCCCCGCACCGGACCGCCCTGAGCCGCTTCGGCCGGTACACGCCGAAGTCCCTGCGGCACCGAGCCCTGCACCGGAGCTCGCTGAACCGCTCCAGCCGAACCCCTGCACCAGACTTCGCCGAGCTTCGCACCGGGCGTGGCCGAATCCGGCGGCCGGGCCGTCCGACGTCCGCGCGCACACGCGCTGCCGCTTGTCGCAGAGCGGCGCAGGCCGTCCGGGCATGCCGACAGAACGAGGCACTCAGCGACCTCGTCAGGACATGCGGAAACATGGCGCGACTCGACAGGGATGAAGGCATGCCACAACCGAACATCCCCTCATCCCCGTCTATCGCCCCTAAAACCACACCCGACCAGCTCGAACACGCCCCTAGGGAGACAAGGGACCGATCCAAGCGATGTCAGGTCAGGAACCCACCCCGTTGGAGGCGGGCCAGCTCATCCGGATGTTCGTCCCCTTGGGGCTGGGGAAGACCTCGACGTCATCGGCCAGACCCGAGATGACGGCGATGCCGAAGCCTGACATGAACGAGTCAGAGAGCATGCCCAGATCGAGCGGCTGCTCCTGCTTGATCTCGTCACTGGGGGCCAGATCGCTGACCGTGACCTCGAAACGCCCGGAGTCGTCACGTAGCTCGATGCGGATGGGCTCGCCCGGGCAGTGAAGTCGATGCGCCTCGACCGCCCGGGAGCATGCCTCACCCACGGCGAGCCTGACTTCGTCCAGCAGCGATTCCTCCACGCCGGTACGCCGGGCGATCGCCGTGGCCACCAGCCGGGCGGTCCGCACGTGCGCGGGGAGAGCGCTGAACGTCAGCTCGACGGTAGCCATGCTACTTGTCTTTGCCGTGAGCTTCCTTGGCCTCGTCGACGGAAGCGTAAATCCCGAAGACCTTGGTCAGACCGGTGATGCGGAAGATCTTGAGGATGCGCTCCTGGGTGCACACCAGCTCAAGCGAGCCGTCGTGCGCCCGGACCCTCTTGAGCCCTCCGACGAGCACTCCCAGCCCCGTGGAGTCGAGGAAGTCGACCTTCTCCATGTTCACCAGAAGGTGGAAGTTGCCCTTGTTCACCAGGTCGATGAGGAGCTCACGCAATCTCGGCGCCGTGTAGACATCGATCTCACCCTCGACCTCCACGATGGTGAGTCGGTCTTCGGTGCGGTGATCCAACTTCAGATCCACAGATCCTCCAGCGCCTCGCCTGCGAAAGTACTCTTGCGGGCCTGGCAATCTGGAGCGTGGCCCCAGACTGTCCGACCCTGACGCGCGGCATTCAACCACGCGTCTGGCTTGTGTCTATACGAAATCACGATTCCCGGCGACTTTGCCCATCGATGCAAGACTGGAAACAGTGACTTCCTCGGCATCCTCCCCACAACAGGCAGGTCCACTCCTCGCCCACCTGCTCGGAGTTCCCGCACGTCATGAGCGTGTCACCCATGTGGAGCATGTTCCAGCACGTCAGGCGGGTCAAGCCCGTTGGCCGGACTGGGCTCCGGAAGTCCTGGTTACGCGCTTGGCGAACCGTGGAGTTACAGGACTCTGGCCCCACCAGTACGAAGCCGCCGACCTGGCTTTCCGTGGCCGAAACGTGATCATCAGTACGGGAACGGCCTCGGGCAAGTCCCTGGCGTACCTCACGCCGGCGGTGGCCTCCTGCCTCGACGGCGGCACCGTCCTGTACCTGACGCCGACCAAGGCCCTGGCCGCCGACCAGCTCCGCGGCCTGCGCGAACTGCGCATCACGCAGGTGCGCGCCGCCTGCTTCGACGGCGACACCCCTTTCGAGGAACGTACGTGGGTCCGCCAGCACGCCAACTACGTCCTGACCAATCCGGACATGCTTCACCGCGGTGTCCTGCCCCGGCACGCGCAGTGGTCCTCGTTCTTCCGCCGCCTCCGCATGGTCGTCGTGGACGAGTGCCATGGATACCGCGGCGTCTTCGGCTCGCACGTGGCCCAGATCCTGCGCCGCCTGCGCCGGGTCTGCGCCCGGTACGGCTCGCGCCCCACGTTCGTGCTCGCCTCGGCCACCGCGAGCGAGCCCGGCGTGTTCGCCATGAGGCTGACGGGGCTTGAGATGGACGAGGTGACCACCGATGCCTCGCCGAAGGGTTCCACGACCATCGCGCTCTGGGAACCGCCCCTGACGGATCTGCGGGGCGAGGGAGGGGCTCCTGTGCGTCGCACGGCGACCGCGGAGACCGCTGACCTCCTCGCGGACCTGGTTCTGGCGAACGTACGGACGCTCGCATTCGTGCGTTCGCGACGCGGCGCGGAGACGGTCGCCCTGTCCGCCCGCGCCAAACTCGCCGACGTCGCCTTCTCCGTCACCGCGCCTTGGCCTCCCCAAGCCACCCCCGAAACCGCTCCCGCGGACTTCTCCCCCAGCGCCGAGCCCCCGCCGCTCGCCTCCTCCTCGACCTCTCAGGACTCCGCTTCCCGCACCGGAAGCGCCGCCTCCGGCGCCCAGGACCCGCGCCACCCCATCCCCGCGAGCCCGCTCACCTGGGCGATCCCCGACGACGTCCAAGACCTGGCCGCCCTCCCCGACAAGGTCGCCGCCTACCGCGCCGGCTACCTCGCCGAGGACCGCCGTCTCCTGGAGAAGGCCCTGCGCGCCGGCACCCTCATGGGCCTGGCCACCACGAACGCCCTCGAACTCGGCGTGGACGTCTCGGGCCTGGACGCCGTACTGATCGCCGGCTGGCCCGGCACCCGCGCCTCCCTCTGGCAGCAGGCCGGCCGGGCGGGACGCGACGGCCAGGACGCCCTCGCCGTGCTCATCGCCAGGGACGATCCCCTGGACACCTACCTCGTCCACCACCCGCAGGCCCTGTTCGGACGGCCGGTGGAGGCGATCGTCCTGGACCCGGACAACCCGTACGTCCTGGGCCCACATCTGTGCGCCGCCGCCGCCGAGATCCCGCTGACGGACGACGACCTGCCCGTCTTCGGCACCACCACCCCCGACGTCCTGGAAGACCTGGTCGCCCGGAACCTCCTGAGACGCCGTCCCGCGGGCTGGTTCTGGACCCGTCGCGAACGCGCCACCGACCTCGCCGACATCAGAGGCGGCGGAGGCGCCCCGATCCAGGTGGTCGAGTCCTCGACCGGCCGCCTGCTCGGCAGCGTGGACGAGCCGTCCGCCCACACCACGGTCCACACCGGCGCGGTCTACATCCACCAGGGCGAGACCTTCCTCGTGGAGACCCTCGACCTGGACTCCGGAGTCGCCCTGGTCGAGGCCGCCAATCCCGACTACTCCACGTTCGCCCGCGACATCACCGACATCTCCATCCTGGCCACCCAGCGCTCCCGCTCCCTCGGCCCGGGAACGCTGCACTTCGGCGAGGTGGAGGTGACCAGGCAGGTGGTCTCGTACCTGAAAAGGCGCCTGCAGTCAGGCGAGATGCTCGGCGACGAACCCCTCGACCTGCCGCCCCGCACCCTCCGCACCCGCGCGGTCTGGTGGACCCTGCCCGCCACGGCGGTCGCGCCGCTCGCGGCGGCGGACATCGACCTCGGCGGCGCCGCACACGCCGCCGAGCACGCCTCGATCGGCCTGCTCCCCCTGTTCGCCACCTGCGACCGATGGGACATCGGCGGCGTCTCCACCGAACTGCACGCCGACACCGGCCTGCTCACCGTCTTCGTGTACGACGGCCACGAAGGCGGCGCGGGCTTCGCCGAACGCGGCTACGCGCGGGCCACCGACTGGCTGACGGCCACGCGTGAGGCGATCGCGTCCTGCGAGTGCGAGCGCGGGTGCCCGTCCTGCATCCAGTCCCCGAAGTGCGGCAACGGCAACGAGCCCCTGCACAAACGCGGCGCGCTCCAGCTCCTGGACATCCTCCTCACCCCCGGCCCCCTGTCCTAACTGTCACCCTTCTCCGGCCGACGCCCCGCACGCATCCGCTCTGCTTCGTCGTCGTAGGCGTCATCGTCATCGTCGGCGGCCCAGAAGTCGCCGGCGCCCGGCAGCGGACGCTCCCAGAAGCCGCTGTCCTCCATGCACCTGGGCGACGGGGGCAGGTAGTCGTCCCATCGCTGCTCCAGGGGTGGCGGGTGGGACAGCGGGCCGGGCTCGGGAACGTCCGTGACGGCTCAGCTGGGCAATGCGATGCACGGCGGCTCCTGCCGCACATCCCGCCCTGTCTCCCCCGCCGTTTCCCGGCCCGTTTCCGGCCGAGCCCCATGACGGGCTGACTCCTGTACTTCCTGGGCCGCGCGTAAGTCCTGCACGCTCAGCTGGATAGGCAGAACAACCGGCGCCTCCCCCGACGCCCCACCCGGCACCTTCGCCACCCTGGGCTCCGCCTCGCCCCCACACGGGCCTTCACTAATTCGCTCGCCTGACGATTTATCGACTCAATCGCAGAACAAGGTGCCGGTTTTCGAGGTCACTCGCACAGATTTCCACGCCCGCCCGCACCCCTGACCCGACGCGGCGAGTCGTGCACCGAGAAACGACTAGGCACCGCCGTCACCATCGCGCAGCGAATGAATCATGCTCTGCAAAATCCGGAACGCGTCCGACTGCTCGGCGTCGGTCATGCCGGCCAGCATTCTGACCTCGACGGACCGGACCGCCGCGCTCGCCTTCTCCAGACTCCGTCGTCCGCGAGGCGTGAGCCGCGCCGGAAGAGCCTTTCCGACGGGCGCCTCCGCTGGCCTGGTCACGTAGCCGTCTCGTTCCAGGGTCTGGAGCAGCACGTTCATCGACTGCCGGGTCACGAACGCGCCACGCGCGAGCTCGGAGTTCGACAAGCCCGGTCGTTGAGCCAGCAACTCCAGGCAGGAGTAGTGCGTCACGGTCATCCCGAGTGGCCGCAGCACCTCCTCCATGGCTGCGCGCAGGGCGCTCGAAGCCTCTTTCAGCAGGTAGCCCAGCGATTTGTCCAGGTCGACGCCGGCACCGTTTTGACTCATGTCAGTATTCTGACATACATTGCGACGTGTCAGCTAACTGACATGACGACAAGGAGCATCACCATGCCCGTCACCGGCCCCGACTTCATCTCCCTGCAAGCGCGCGACCTCAACGCTTCGCAGGCGTTCTACGAGCAGTACCTCGGCCTCGTCCGCTCGCAGGCCGGTCCTCCGCACGCCGTCGTCTTCGAGACGAAGCCGATCGCGTTCGCACTCCGCGAGGTCGTTCCCGGCACCGATCTCGCCTCCGTTCCCCAGCCCGGCATCGGTGCCGCGATCTGGCTCCACGCCACCGACGTCCAGGCCATCCACGACGCCCTCGTCGCCGACGGTCACACCATCGTCTCCGCACCGATCGACGGCCCCTTCGGCCGCACCTTCACCTTCGCCGACCCCGACGGCTACCAGATCACCCTCCATGACCGCGCCTGAGGCGAGCACCCTCGTCTTCGGGGCCACCGGGGCACTCGGTCGCCACGTCCTGAACGCGCTGGTCGCTCGGGGAACCAGCCCAGGAACGATCACCGCGGCCGGTCGGAACCAAGCGCGCCTCGGGGAACTTGCTTCCACCGGGTTCGGCACCGCCGCCGTCGACCTGTCGGATTCGGCCAGCGTCGCAGCGCTGGTTGCCAGGCACTCCGACATCGTGTTGATCTCGGACAGAGACCCGAACCGCCTTGCTCAGCACGAGTCGATCGTCAAGGCGGCGAAGAACGCCAAGGTCCGACACGTCTACTACACCAGCGGAGTCCGGGCCGACGACGACCGCTTCGAGATCAACGCGGACCACAGAGCGACAGAGGACGCTCTCACCGCTTCCGGCGTGACGTACACGATCCTGCGGAACACCTGGTACATCGAGAACTACATCCAGGCGCTGGCAGGCCCCCGCTTCTCCGGCGTTCTGGCCGCCGCGACCGGCAACGCCGTCGTTGCCCCAGCCAGCCGGAAGGACCTGGCTGAGGCGTTGGCCACCGTCGTCACCACAGACGGGCACGACAATGTGACTTACAGCCTCTCCGGCGACACGAACTTCAGCTACGCCGACATAGCCGAAGCAATGTCGGTCGTCCTGAAGCGCGAGGTCACCTACCGGCCTGTCACTCCCGAAGAATTGCAGGCAGCGCTCATCAACTCGGGGATGGACAGCGAACTGGCCGGCTTCTTGGCACGTCTCGATGAAACCATCGCCGCCGGAGTCTTCGCTCGGGTCGGTGACGATCTTCCTCGACTCCTCGGCAGGCCAACCACCGGCCTGGTCGAGGGACTGACAGCAGAGTGAACACCGGGGCTGGCGCAGGCGAATCGACATCTCGGCTCGCGCCGCCCCTTCTCCCGATCAGCGCGTCTGGCGCAACGCCGTCAGTTTGAATCACGGTCGAAGCGGGCGGCCATAGAGACTGCACGCATGTGGGCCACGACGCCGGCACGCGTTTCTCAGCCTGAGGAGCCGGTCGCCGGACTCGCGCGACACGCCCCCAGGCTTGCACGTGTCGCGGTCGGTCACGCGCCCCCAAGGCCCAGGACGGTGGCCTGACGGCCGACTGCTGCAACGGTTGCTACCCAGGTGACATCGTGACCGGCCCCGCGCGAGACCTGCCCGTAAGAGTGTGTGCTCCGGCGATCGGCAAGGTGATCGACAGAGAGGTCCGGACATCCGCGATCTCTCCCGTGATCTCACAAGCCGCCAGCCGGACGCCGTTCCTTCTGGCCAACGCGGCCGCCCTGCCGCAAGCGCCCTCCGGATCGATGATCGCCGCTCTGGCAGCGGCCAGAGCGCTCAGATCGGCCGCGCTGTCAACCCGATGGCGAGCCACCCGAACCGCCCCCACGGAGGCCAACCCTCCGGCAACCGCCATCAGGAGCCCCATGAGGGCCACTCCCCATAAGGTCGCCGACCCTCGTTCCTTGTGCTTGATCATCCTTGTCCTCGGAGTGATTGATCGGTGAAGCTCGTCGCTTCGCCCGGCTTTGAGACGCTTCTGCGCCTCCCGCACGGACGATCTCCGTGCCGCGTCGCGGAGTTGTTGTCTCTTCTTGTGGGTAGAAGACGCCGTAGGGGTTGGAGATTTCGCCCCCCGACTGCCAGGAGGACACGAGGGCTCATGTCCTCCTGGCAGATCTCATTTCGGCGAGTACCTGCGTGACGTCATGGTTCTGTGGCGGCTGTCGCCGAGGCCGACACGGGGACGGCCGGTAGCGAAACGCCCCAAGCTGGTCGTACATCTACTGCGATCTCTACGTGGGTGAACTCTGCGTCGCGGGTGATCCCTACGTGGGCGTCTGGGCGAGTGGCCGAGCGGGCGAGCTCGCGGACCTGGTCCAGCGGCTCACCTCGGGCTGCGGCGCGCACTGCCGCTCGGGCTGCGTCTACACATTCCAGTTGGACGTTCACCGCTTGTATGGCCCAGAGCGCGGCTGCCAGGACGATCATGAGCGCGGGCAGCATGGCGGCGGTCTCGGCCGTCACCGAACCGCGTGATGCCGACCGATTCCTGGTGGCGGCGTTCCGCGTCTGGTGGAGGGTCATCCGGTCATCTTGAGCGCTCGGTCTATGAGGGACTTCAGCATCTCCTGTACCTCTGGGCTGCTGACCACCTTGAACAGGAGCGCGGCGAAGGCGCAGGCCGCAGAGCTTATCTTGGGTTGTTGACCTCTTCCCGCACGTCAGAGCCATATGATCTTGTCTGGCACGTAAGGCACATGGGCTGGCGTCCGCGACGTGGCGTGCGGCGGATGCGTGTCTGCTCAAGGGATCGCCGCGCCAGGCTGCCCGGGCGCTGAATCGTGATGTTCTGTCGCGTCAAGTCGCTGTACGTGACCTTGTGATCGCACTACCGTCGGCTCAGGCGGGTGTGCGAGACGAGCGCGGGCAGGGGCGATGGCGCGGATCGTGGCGGTGCACGGGGTGGGCAAGCAACTGCTCGGCGAGCGGTCGCTGCTGAAGGAGTGGCGGCCGGCGTTGCTGGACGGGCTACGCCGGGCCGGCGGCCCGGCGCCGGCCGACAGCGAGGTGGCGATGGCGTTCTACGGCGACCTGTTCCGGCCGCCGGGCCAGACGCTGGCGGTGGGGGACCCACTGTTTACTGCCGCCGACGTGGACGACGGCCTGGAGACCGATCTGCTACTGGCCTGGTGGCAGGCCGCCGCCGAGGTCGATCCGGAAGTTGCGCCGCCCGGGGGTGACACCCTGGCCCGGACGCCGCGTTCGGTGCAGGCCGCGTTGCGGGCATTGCAGACCTCACGTTTCTTCGCCGACCTGGCGTTGCGGGCGCTGGTGTTCGATCTGAAGCAGGTGCGCCGGTATCTGACCGACCCGCGGCTGCGGCAGGCGGCCCGGGACCGGGTGGCGGCGCTGATCGGGCCGGACACGCGGGTGGTGGTGGCGCATTCGCTCGGCTCGGTGATCGCCTACGAGGCGCTGTGCGCGCTGGCCGCCGGCCAGGACGAGCACGCAGGCGGTCACGAGGGCGGTCACAAGGGCGGCGGGCATGGGGTGCGCGCGCTGGTCACCTTAGGCTCCCCGCTGGGCATGCGCATGATCTTCGATCGGCTGCAGCCCGGACCAGATCCGGTCGGCTGCTGGCCCGGCGGTGACGGGCTGGTGTGGACGAACGTGGTCGATCACGGCGACGTCGTGGCCTTGGTGAAGGACCTGCGGCCGTACTTCGGTGAGCGGGTGATCGGGCAGGTGGTGCACAACGGGGCGCACGCCCACGACGCCACCCGCTACCTCACCGACCAGCGCACCGGCACCGCCATCCGCGCAGGCCTGCAATGACCGGCCCTGACGACGCGGCGCCGGCCACCGCCCGCTCATCCTCCTCCCGAGATGATGGGGGCGAGAGGCAGGCGCGCCGGTATCTGATCGCCACGGTGATCAGCCGCTACCCGAAAGCACCGGCGGACCTGGGCTGGGACCGGCCCGATCTCGTGCAGGCCCGCGACACGATCATCGGCTTGTTCACCCGCCAGCTCGGCTACCAGCACGTCACCGGTCTGGGGCTGGATCCGACCGCCGAGCAGCTCACCTCCCAGCTGCGCGCGTTCTGCATCTCGCCCGAGCGGCGCGAGGACGACCTGATCGCGGTCTACATCGCCGGGCACGGCGAGGTCCTTGACGACATCGGCGAGCACGTGCTGCTGACCTCCGACACAGACCCCGACGATGTCGCCGACGCGTTGCCGACCCTGACGCTGGCCAAGAAGATGCTGCAGAAAACCCGGGTGCGCCGGCTGCTGCTGATCCTGGACACCTGCTATTCCGGCCAAGGCGGCAACCAGGCCGCCGCCCGCGCCCTGGCCCAGCTCGACACCCGATGGGGGCAGCAGAGCGGTACCGGGTTCGCCGTCATCACCTCCGCCCAGCCCAACGAGCTCGCCCGCACCGGCGCGTTGCCTCACCTGCTCGAGCAGGCCGTCACCAGCCGGGCCACCGCCGGGCACGGTCCGGCTAGCCTGCCGCTGGACGCGGTCGTGCAGCACATGGCCGAGCATCCGGACCGGCCGGGCCACCAGCACATCGGCCTGAACCTGGTCGGGCTCACCGGCACGATCCCCGGCTTCCTGCTCAATCCTCGCCATGACGCCCGGCTGACGGAGGTGGACCTGGCGATCCAGCAGGCCGCCGAGTGGGATGCCCAGGCCGAGCGGCGTGAGATCGAGTTCCGCACCCGCCTGCTGGTGCGGGCGATGGGCAGCGCCGGCAAGGGCCACAGCTGGTGGTTCACCGGTCGGCAGCAAGTCGTCGCCGACATCACCGGCTGGCTGCGCCGGCCCGATACGGCATCGGAGCGCCTCCCGCCGGCCCCGGACGCCTCCCCCGGCGACCATGCGGCCCTGGCCGTCACGGCAGGGCCTGGCTCAGGCAAGACGGCGGTGCTCGGGCTGATCGCCACGCTGACCCACCCCGAACACCGCCGAAGCGTCCCGATCGACAGCATCGGCCTGGCCGGGCACGTCCTTCCGGCGGTGGGGGACGTGGATGTGGTCATCTACGCCCAGAGCCTGACCGACGAGCAGGTCCTGGCCGGGATCGCCGCCGCCGCGCACGTGCAGGCCGAGAGCGTCGGGCAGCTGCTGAACGCGCTCCCCCCTGCCGGGCGCCGGGCCCGGCCGTTCACGGTGCTCATCGACGCCCTCGACGAGGCCGCCACCCCCGACAGCCTGTGCGACCGCGTCCTGGGGCCCTTGATCAAGCACTCCGGCGGCCGCTTGCGGCTGCTGCTCGGCACCCGCCCGCACCTGCTGGAGCGGCTGGGCCTGCGCCGGCAGGAGCAGATCGATCTGGACGCCGACCGCTACGCCGACCCGCACGCCCTGAAGGTCTACACCATCCGCAACCTGATGGAGGCCCGCCACGACTCCCCCTACTGGGACTGCGACCGCCCGCTGCGCGCCCGCATCGCCGCCGCGGTGGCGACCGCCGCGCACCCGTCATTCCTGGTCGCCCGGATCACCGCCGGCACCCTGGCCGCCGAGGAGCGCCTGCCCGACCCCGATGATGGTGCGTGGCGGGCGAGCCTGCCGCGGCTGCCCTCCCAGGCCATGCGCCAGGACCTGGAACGCCGCCTGGGCCCGGACGCCGGACGCGCCGCAGACCTGCTGCGCCCGCTGGCCTTCGCCGAAGGGCAGGGCCTGCCTTGGGAAGACGTGTGGCCGGCAGTGGCCACCGAGATGGCCACCGAGATGGCCGGCCGCACCTACACCAACGACGACCTGCACTGGCTGAGACGCGCGGCCGGCTCTTACGTGGTCGAGGCCATCGAATCCGGCCGGTCGGCCTACCGGCTGTACCACCAGGCCCTGGCCGAACACCTGCGCGAGGGTATCGGTGAGGCTGCCGTGCATACCGCCTTCACCCGCGCCCTGACCCAGCGCGTTCCCTACACCGCCGACGGCGACCACGACTGGGCTCGCGCCCACCCCTACAGCCACCACCACTTGGCCACCCACGCCGCCCGCGCAGGACTGCTGGACGACCTCATCACCGACACCGAATACCTCGTCCACGCCGATCCCGACACCCTGATCCCCCACCTGCACACCGTGCACACTCCGGTCGCCGAGCAGCACGCCGCCGTCTACCAGGCCTCGATCGGCACCCACCGGCACGCCACCCCCGAAACCCGCCGCCAGATCCTCGCCCTGGACGCCGCCCGCTACAACATCCCCGCCCTACTGACCGCCCTCAACAGCATGGCGGGCCCGCACGCCTGGAAACCGGTATGGGCGACCGGAACAGAGTTGTCCCGACCGGCACGCAACACCATGACCGGCCACACCGAGTGGGTGTACGCGGTGGCGTGCACGGTGCTGGACGGCCGCCCGGTCGCTGTCACCGGCTCTGCCGATGAGACAGTGCGGATCTGGGATCTGGCCACCGGCCGGCCCGTCGGTGATCCGCTGACCGGCCACACCCACTCCGTGATGGCAGTGGCGTGTACGGTGCTGGGCGGCCGCCCGGTCGCTGTCACCGGCTCTACTGATAAGACGGTGCGGGTCTGGGATCTGGCCACCGGCCAGCCCGTCGGTGATCGGCTGACCGGCCACACCGGCCCGGTGTACGCGGTGGCGTGCACGGTGCTGGACGGCCGCCCGGTCGCTGTCACCGGCTCCCGCGACGAGACGGTACGGATGTGGGATCTGGTCACCGGCAAGCCGATCGGCCGACAGTTGACCGGCCACACCAGCCCCGTGGGGGTGGTGGCGTGTACGGTGCTGGGCGGCCGCCCGGTCGCTGTCACCGGCTCTACTGATAAGACGGTGCGGGTCTGGGATCTGGCCACCGGCCAGCAGGTCGGTGACCCGCTGATCAGCCACACCAGCGCGGTGAACGCGGTGGCGTGCACGGTGCTGGACGGCCGCCCGGTCGCTGTCACCGGCTCCCGCGACGAGACGGTACGGATGTGGGATCTGGTCACCGGCAAGCCGATCGGCCGACAGTTGACCGGCCACACCAGCCCCGTGAGGGTGGTGGCGTGTACGGTGCTGGGCGGCCGCCCGGTCGCCATCACCGGCTCCCAAGATAAGACGGTGCGGGTTTGGGATCTGGCCTCCGGCCAACCGGTCGGCGCCCCCTTGACCGGCCACACCGGCCCGGTGGGCGCGGTGGCGTGCACGGTAGTGGACGGCCACCCGGTCGCCGTCACCGGCTCCGACGATCACTCGGTGCGGGTCTGGGATCTGGCCACCCGTCAATCCGTCGGTGACCCGCTGACCGGCCACACCAGCCCCGTGATGGCAGTGGCGTGCACGGTGGTGGACGGCCACCCGGTCGCCGTCACCGGCTCCTACGATGTACTGGTCTGGGATCTGGCCACCGGCCGGCCCGTCGGCGACCCGCTGACCGCCCTCACCGGCTCGGTGGCGTGCACGGTGGTGGACGGCCGCCCGGTCGCCGTCACCGGCTCCCGCGATCAGTCGGTGCAGGTTTGGGATCTGGCCACCGGCCGGCCCGTCGGTGATCTGCTGACCGGCCACACCGGCCCGGTGGGCGCGGTGGCGTGCACGGTAGTGGACGGCCGCCCGGTCGCCGTCACCGGCTCCGACGATTACTCGGTGCGGGTTTGGGATCTGGCCACCCGTCAATCCGTCGGTGACCCGCTGACCGGCCACACCGGCTCGGTGGACGCGGTGGCGTGCACGGTGCTGGACGGCCGCCCGGTCGCCGTCACCGGCTCCCGCGATCAGTCGGTGCGGGTCTGGGATCTGGCCACCGGCCGGCTCGTCGGTGATCCGCTGACCGGCCACACCGGCTCGGTGGACGCGGTGGCGTGCACGGTGCTGGACGGCCGCCCGGTCGCCGTCACCGGCTCCGACGACCACACGATGCGGATCTGGGACCTGCAGATGCGGCACCTTGCGGACGTCATTCATCTGCCGAGTGAGTGTTCAGGCGTTGCCGTCACGGACAGCGGGCTTGTTGTCTGTGCCTTCGGTAGAGATCTGGCCGCCCTCAGGCGGTGAGTTCAACCGAGTCACCGTGACGAACTCGACGAACAGGTCCTCCAGGAGCCCGCAGGCAACGGCCCTGCAGGCGGCGACACACCCGCCCGGCTGCCGAACCCGGCCCCGCGTCCGGCGTCCACCGAGCCCGGCGCGCGAGTCGGAGCTCCGCGAACCGGCGCACCGCACCGGCCCGGGCTCAGGTCCCGCCCTTCGACGACCGCCACGACGACCGCCAGGCCCCTACCGATACGTCCGGCGAAGGCCTCGCCGGACAGGGCGCCTCGATGGTTATCTTGGGTTGTCGACCTCTTCCCACAGGTCTAAGCCATATGATCTTGTCAGGCACGTAAAGGCACATGGGCTGGCGTCCGCGACGTGGTATGCGGCGGATGCGTGTCTGCTCAAGGGATCGCCGCGCCAGGCTGCCCGAGCGCCGAATCGTGATGTTCTGTCGCGTCAAGTCGCTGTACGTGATGTTGTGCTCGCACTACGATGGTTATTTTGGGTTTTTGGTGTCTTCCCGCAGGTCAGAGATCGATGATCTTGTCAGGCACGTAAGGCACGTGGACCGGCCTCGAAGGCACGTTGCATCGAAGGCGTGCCAGGGTGTTTGAATCGTCCCGGGTTCGGTGGAGACTTGATCTCTTGAGAGGATCGAGTCCATGCCAGGTAAGTCTCCCTATCCCGCCGAGCTGCGCCGTCGAGCGGTGCGGATGGTCGCCGAAGTACGGCCGGATTACCCGACCGAGTGGGCCACGATCAACGCGGTGGCGACCAAGCTCGGCATCGGCACTGCGGAGACACTGCGCACTTGGGTCCGCCAGGCCCAGACCGACGAGGGCAGCCGGCCAGGCCGCACGACGGATGAGTCGGCCGAGCTGAAGCGGCTGCGCCGGGAGAACGCCGAACTGCGGCGGGCGAACGAGATCTTGAAGGCCGCGTCGGCTTTCTTCGCGGCCGAGCTCGACCGGCCACACACGCACTCGTGACCTTCATCGACCAGCACGCCGAGGTGTTCGGTGTCGAGCCGATCTGCCGTGTCCTGACCGAGCACGGCTGCTCCATCTCCACCAGTACGTACTACGCCGCCAAGAACCGACCGCCCTCGGCCAGGGCGGTGCGGGACGCCGAGTTGGACGAGCACATCGCTCGCATCCACGCTGATAACTACGGCGTCTATGGTGCCCGCAAGATATGGCACCAGCTGCAGCGGGAGGGGCATCGGGTGGCCCGCTGCACCGTCGAGCGGCGCATGCGTGTCCTGGGCCTGCAAGGTGCCCGTCGCGGGAAGAAGGTGCGAACCACGACACCCGACCCCGGGCATGAGCGGGCCGGCGACCGGCTGCAGCGCGACTTCACCGCCCAGCGGCCGAACGCTGCCTGGGTCGCCGACTTCACCCACGTTTCCGCTTGGTGCGGGGTGGTCTACGTGGCGTTCGTCGTCGACATTTACTCGCGGGCGATCGTCGGCTGGGCCGCCTCACTCACCAAGCACACCACCCTCGTACTGGATGCCCTGGACATGGCCCTGTGGCGGCGCGAACGCGCCGGCCATCCGGTCGAGCAGGGCTTGATCCATCACTCGGACGCGGGAAGTCAGTACACGTCTTTCCGGTTCACCACGCACCTGCTGGCGGCCGGGATCGACGCCTCCATCGGCACCGTCGGCGACGCGCTCGACAACGCCCTGATGGAATCGCAGATCGGCCTCTACAAGACCGAGCTGATCAAGCCCCGAGGCCCCTGGCGCAGCCTGGCCGACGTCGAGCTTGCCACCGCCGAATGGGTCGCCTGGTTCAACGCCACCCGCCTGCACTCAGCGATCGGTCACCTACCACCAGAGGAGTTCGAAGGTCTCTACTACGCTCAACACCACCCCAACGAACCCATCGCAATCAACCGCTGAGGTCTCCATCAAATCCGGGGCGATTCAGTTCGGCCGAGCTCGCGATGCCGGTCGGGCCGCTCTCAGGGGCTGGGGTTGGTCTGGTCAGCCTCTGCGATCGCGGCCACCCCACGAAATCCTGGACTCTTCCCAGGTCTGTATGCGGCCGGGGAGACCGCCCGAGCTGCCCGCTCGGCTTCCCTGGTATTGGTTCAGCGCGGGGGCCGGGAGGCGAGGTAGCGGGGGAGGTGATCGTCACAGCAGGCCCAGCGGGTGCCGGACTTGTCGGTAACGGTGTATTTGGGGTGGTTGGGGCAGGGGTTGTTGCGGTCGCCGCCGCCCCAGGTGCAGCGGGTGCGGCTGGCCCTGCCGAGTCGGGGATCGTCGGGGTCGTAGTCCTCGATTTTGGCGGCGGGTGGGCGCAGGCCGGTGCGGTCGCCAACCTCGACGACCTCGTCGGCCCCGAAGGCGCGGCTGGCGCCGGAGGGGCTGAGGTCGGCGGCCTGCCCCAGGGTTTCCAGGGTGTAGGGGCGTGGGGTGACGTAGGCGCGGCCGTAGGCGAGGAGGAGCCGGATCTGAGTGTCGGCATCCTTTTTGACCGCGACCAGATCCTCGATGGCGGTCAGCAGGGGATCGAACCCGGGGCCGCTGGCGTCCCATGCCGCGTCCAGGCTCTCGACGAACGCGGCGCGAGCTTCCTCGACACCGGCGACCGCAATGTCGAACGACTCGGATGTGGTCTCGTCGTGCTCGGTGGCGACCGGCATCGGGTGGCGGATCGCCGCGAGATCAGTAAGCATCTCCCGTGAAGTCATACGAGAAGCATGCAACATTTTTTGCATGAGTACAAGAATATTGTATGAAGATTGCAAGATTGAAGGAGTATAAGGTCTCCCGGCGGCGAATGATCTTCGCGCCCGCGCCGACAACAGCGACTTGTACGCCGCCGGGCGGCTGGTTGGCCTGGCCGCCCGCGACCGCTAGGACGTCGACCAGGGCACCCGGAGCGTCCCGCAAGAAACCGCCCTGCTTGCGGCTTGTTTCATGGGCGACCCATGCAACACCGCCCGCGGCCGGACGCGTCCCGCGCGGACGCTGGCTTCGCCGATGAGGATGCCGTTGAAGGCACGGAGCACTGCCCATCCGCGGGCGCGGCGCAGGGTCGCGGCGTCCGGGGCCGACTGGTAGGCGGCACGGAAGCGATCGGCGGCACCCCCACGGTCCTGTCCCGTACGTGATCCCTGCGCCAGGGAGGAGCATCAGATCACGAGTTGAGCACTTCGCCCCACAGACGATCCCAGCGCAGTGGAATCGGCTGCATGCGCCCTTCGGTTGTATGGACGGATGCCGATCTCGCCATGCCGCTTGCTCCGCCTGAGCCGTCAGGCTGGCAGCCTTTGTGGTGGGGCTTGCCCACCGGATGGGATGTGCCGATCTTCTCGGCCGACCTTAAGGGCTGGGTGGTCCACGAGGCGCAACGCCACTACGGGAAGCTATGGCCGGCCGTACCGGCCGAGCTGGCCACCGCCGAGCATCTGGCCGGGTGCGACCTACGTCCGCGCAACGCGCTGCGTCCCGACGCGTTTCTCATCGGCCCTGCTCACGTGAACGGTCGTCCAGCTTCCGTGCCCCAATCCGTACAGAACGCCCTCATCGACGACCACCATCTTCTCGTGGCCGCATCTTTGGGCATCCCCGGCGAGTTTCCCGCCGTCGTTGACCGGTATCCCGTACGTGCCCTGTATCGACACGACCAGGCGCTGCCCCACGACCGGCCGCCCACAGCAGCCGAACGCGCTGAGGATCGCTGGGAAGCGGCCACGTGGGCGACGAACGTCCTTGCCGATCCCGGTAGCGTCATCCTGGAGGTCGGCACCTGGGGGGAGATCGACAAGCCCGTCGACAACCAGCACGAGCGGGCCATGCTGTGCGACTTGGCGATCTACAGCAGCACGGGCGAGACATTGCTGGACACGCTGATCAATCCACTTCCCGGTGACGTTCTTCCGTCCGCGGATCTCGCACGACACCACGTCACGCCCAAGCAGGTGCGAGCCGCCCCGGCCTTCCGCGAAGTCCATGCCACGGTGGCCGCGATGCTGCGGGGACGACAGGTGGTGTGCCTCGATCGAGCCCGTACCTACGGCGTGTTGTTCTGCGAACTGGAATTGTGCGCCAACGGCGGCTACCCACCCGAAGGCAACGGCATGCTGGTACCCGACCACAAGGCTATGCTCCACAGGTGGAGCCGTGCCCGGTTCGCCTGCCTGCGCCTGGCCCGCTCTCGATTCGCCGGCCAGTGGGACAACCGATGCCAGCCCAACCTTGTCGACCGGGTGACCGAACCGGCCCGGGCGATCGAGCGTGCGAAGGCGGCGAGGGAGACACTGACAGCGATGGCCGCCACGGCGCCGAGCCGGTATCGGCAGTGGTGCCTTCAGATCGAACAGGCCGAGCGTGTCGGCCAGGATCAACGGCGGAAACTGACTATCCGTGAGCAGCGGATCAGAGAGCAACGCACCCGCGCCGCACTGCTGGAGCGCAGTGGCCGCCGGTGTGAGAATCCCACCTGTACCGACACCGGCTACCAGCAGGACGTCACCGATGCTGGTGAAGCGCTGCTGGAGGTGCACCACACCGATGGCGATCCCACCGCCGCGTTCGCCCGCGGAGCGCGCGACCACCCTGTCGCCGCGCTGGCCCTGTGCCGCAACTGCCATGGCCTGGTCACCCAGGGCCGCAACCGCGACAGGCTCAACCAGATCTTCGCCGCAGCGGCGAAGGAAGCACATCGGCGGCTCCTGGCGTTCCAAGCGCACTCGGGCGTGTCAGATTGATCTCGATGGTTCCGCTCTTATCTTGGGCTCTCAAGTGAACCTGCAGTTCAGCGGCCTGGTCAGGGTTAAGGCACGTTAGGCAAGTGGGCCGAGGGCGGTGAGTGTTGAGGCGGTGCACGCCGAAACGCCTCAACACTTACGCTGCGCTGATGAGCCGTGGGCTGGGGAAGATGGCCTGTCGTTAACAGCGCTGCGACGAAGTACATTCGAGGGTCGTAAGCCCTGGTCAGCGCCGCTTTCCGAAGGTGAAGTGAGCGGGAGCGCCGGCGGGCGGTGGGGTCGTGTTCGATGGTTATCTAGTGTTCTCAAGCGAAGTAGCTGGTCAGCCGCACGAAGGCTTGTAAGGCATGTCAGGCAAGTGTGCTGGCCGCGTTGCCGCACCGAGGTCCGAGTTGTCTGACGATAAAGGAGTGGTGGCGTTCAGCCGGACCAGCGATCATCGCCAGATGACCATCGAAGAGAGCGCAAGCGCGCAGCGAGGTCCTCTGGCTGGCCGTGTCGCGGTGGTGACCGGCGTGAGCCGGCAGGCCGGGATCGGGTTCGCCCTGACGCGGGAGCTGCTGGCCGCCGGTGCCAGGGTGTTGGTGCAGTCATGGACACCTCATGACGCTGGTCAGCCGTGGGGCAGCGACCCGGCGGGGATGGCCGGCGTGCTCGAGGCCCTGGGCGGCCTGGGCGACCGGCTGGCGCATGTCCAGGCCGATTTCGCCGATCCGCTGAAGCCGGCGTGGGTGATCGAGCAGGCTGTCCAGCGGTTCGGGCACGTTGACGTGCTGATCGCGAACCATGCCCGCAGCTC